>JBGPBD010000065.1:0-4725 GCA_041481045.1 Bathyarchaeia archaeon
CCTGCGTGTTTTCTCTGGTGCGGTCGCCGGGATTTGAACCCGGGATCGCAAGCTTGGAGGGCTTGTGTCCTAACCAGCTAGACGACGACCGCGTTAGTTTTAGCATTAGTTTAACGTGGTCAGCTAGATAAGATTTCTTAGGCAGGTCTGCTATTACGGTTTCTGGTCGGGTTTGAATAGTCTCTTCTCGTGCTTGGGCTTAGGCTTGAAACTGCCGTGGTACGTGTGCATAGCAGTTCTTTGTCGCTCCAAGTTCCTGATGCGAGCGTACAACTTAGACGCCTTCGTCTTTGAAGGCAACTTTGGCCTTTGAACACGAACAGGGACGGGTGTGAAAGGCTTCTTGATTTGGCTATCAGACACTCTTTTGCCAAAGCGCCGTGCCCCTGCGGTTTTGAGTCTCTTGAAGACCACGTAGCCTGCTTTCATATTCACCTCTTGTGTCTCCCAACCAGCTTCCAGCCAAGCTCGGGCATGAATGTGACTAGACGTGTTCTCCCACCATTTTTCGTTTCTATAGGCATCCATCGGCAGGTTATCTCCGATAATCCCGTCAATCCGAGCGAATCCAAGCCTAACCGTATCCGTGAACGCTCCCCTAAACTTCAAGTAGCCTCCAAGTCCAGCATATTTAGAAACTGCTCTCGGAGCAACAGTTCTTCTTGCACAGTTTAAGCATAGCAACTTTGTCGGATCGCCAGTAGAAACATCCGGCACCATGCAGTCTCTGCAGTAGAGCTTGCGGCATCTTTGACACCGTCTGAGACGACTGTATGAAAGAACCCTTTTGCATATTCCACATTCATCTTTGAAGGGCATCTCAAATCACTGATGACATCTTGACGCGCCACTTGTTTGATCATTGAAGCTCTTGATATAAATGTCTCCGAAACCTTCTAAGCGTTGAAAGAGCTTCGGAAAGCCCGATCCGCGGAGGAGCGTCAGATGCTTGAAAACAAACTGAAGGAGCGCTGGAAGTTCAACCTTTCACAACTGCTATAGGAACAAGCCTTGCGACCTTCGTGGCGATTCCAATCTTGTCACTGACTTCGGCAACAGCGTCCACGTTCTTGTAAGCAGCGTCAGCCTCCTCGGCCAGAACAATAGAGCTTGCAGCTCGGACGTAGATCCCGCGTTGTTCTAAAGCGCGTTTAATGTCTGCACCCCAATAGTTGCGTCTGGCTGCAGTTCTGCTCATCATTCTGCCAGCTCCATGAGCTGTTGAACCGAAGCTGACTTCCATCGCTTTCTCGGCTCCGACTAGCAGCCAGGAACTCGTTCCCATGCTTCCAGGAATTAGCACTGGTTGGCCTGCGGACCTGTAGTCTGCTGGGACCTCGGCATTTCCAGGTGGAAAAGCTCGTGTTGCACCTTTCCTGTGAACCCAAACCTTCTTCTGACCACCATCAACCTTGTGAGTTTCAATCTTGGCGATGTTGTGAGCTACATCATAAACCAGTTTAAGCCCGAACTTTTCAGGATCTTCCTTGAAAGCCTGTTTAAAACTCTGCCTGACCCAATGCATGATGGCCTGACGATTTGCGAAGGCGTAATTGACAGCACAGGCCATAGCCTGATAGTAGTCCTGTGCTTCATTGCTTTTGCCTGGAGCACACGCAAGCTCACGGTCAGGCAGGACGATCTTATATTTGCTCACTGCTCTTTCCATAACCCGCAGATAGTCTGAACATATTTGGTGGCCGAAGCCTCGAGAGCCACAGTGGATCATCACAGTCACCTGCCCTTCATGGGTGATGCCGAAAGTTTTAGCAGTTCTGGCATCTAAGATCTTGTCCACCTTCTGGATTTCTAGGAAATGGTTTCCTGAACCTAGCGTGCCGATCTGTTGCAGTCCCCTGCTTTTTGCCGTCGCTGAAACCTTGTCTGGATTGGCATTCTTCATGCAGCCACGCTCTTCGCAGTGTTCAGCATCTTCATGCCAGCCTAGCCCCTTATCAATGACCCATCCAACACCGCCAGTCACCGCTCTTTCGAGGTCAGCGACCGTCACTCTGAAGTCGTTTCGACGGCTTCCAAGCCCGCAGGGCACATTTTCAAAGATGGTGTTCGTCAAGGCCGCAAGCTTTGGCCTAACGTCTTGTTCTGAAAGATTGGTCGTTAATAAACGAACTCCGCAGTTTATGTCGTAGCCTACTCCGCCAGGACTGATTACGCCTTCATCATAATCTGTTGCAGCCACGCCGCCGATTGGAAAGCCGTATCCTTCATGTCCATCTGGCAGAGTTATCGCGTATTTGTAAATGCCTGGCAAGTGGGTCACATTCGCACATTGTTCAAGAGTCCTGTCCGTCAGCATTTTTTCCAGAAGGTTCCTGTCAGCAAAGACCATGCCTGGAACATGCATGCCAGGTCTGAACTTTGGAATGCGCCATGAATAATCATCATTCTTCTCAAGTGGCACCCTTTCAGATGGAGGGCGGCTTTCTTCTTCTCCCATATCGTTCCCTAGCAGAGAAAATGTAGAAGCGACAATATAAGGAATTTTGGTGCAAAAACCAAAACGGGCTTTCCTCTACGTGACGCCAAACTTCTCTACGAAGTCAACTACACCTTGCACACTGTTTGTCAGCACAGTCTCACCTAGGACAGGATGAGCCCTAACATAGTCCAACGCTCGTCGAAGAGAATCATCATTTTCAATTATATGTTTGCTTATTGCAGCTAATCCTTCACCATTGTCTATTCCCTGTTTTGCGATTTTCTCCCACAACTTAAGCTGCCTTACGTAGGTGTTCAGCTTCTCGACTCCGTTGATGGCTTTGCCGAAATGACTGTAGTAAAGATTTCTAGGTTTCAGATTGATGAGTTTGCCCAATGAAGAGAGGGCAATGTCCAAGCGCAACGGCGGCGGCGTTGTCGGTACAATCTTGTTAATTTCACCGAGGTATATGCCAGCCGCGTCTCCAGGAAAAACTCCTTGACTGAGCTTTTCATAATAGCTTTGATGGTGCGAAGCATGTCCCAGAGTCTCAACAACCTTCAGCTCGACTCCGCCCCCAAGGTCAAAGGTCATGCCGTCCGACGCTGCGATAATTCGATCTTCTGGAATTGGCTCAGGCTCACCGTACATTTCGGTTATGCTTCCAAGAACAAGCTTTGACTGCTCCCAAAGTTTTTCCGGATGGGCCAAATGAGATGCTCCCCTCGGATGTACGATCACCTTTGCATTGGGCAGGTGTTTCAATAGAGTTCCAGCGCCCCCAGCGTGGTCGAGATGAATGTGCGAGACAGCAACATACGCCACGTCTGCAAGTTCTACGTTTAGTTTTTCGAGACCAGCCAGCAAGTTGGGCACAGAGGAAGCTGGACCTGTTTCAACCATTGCGACCTGCCTTCCCTTCAACACGTAACTTGCTATGAAGCCCTTAATTCCAGCGGTCTCAGCGTCAATTAGATGAATGTGCTCTTCGACTTTTGTTAGGCTCATACACAGCAAACCTACTAAGCGGATCATAACATCCATCATTTGCCTTAAGGATTTTCATCGCAAACCAAAGAAAAGTGTTCCAAAGACTCAGCTTCCGCTTTTTCCTTCTTCGTCACATGAAGAAAGTTCTCTCTTTCATGATCGGTGGTTATTTGAATGGTTAAGCGCGCATGAAATGGCAGTCTATATGTCAAGAATGAACTTCAAAGTGGTCCTGTCGGGTTTTTGAATGATTTCCATTCTATGATAGGTTGCAGCCTTTACGCCGACCTTCTGCACGTGCTTTCGGGGGTTGAACTTCTCACCCCAGATTCTCGCTTGAAGCCTGGATCCATCAGCTTCTGTGGTTAGTTCTAGGATTTTGAATTTTGAGAATAGTAATCCTTCGATGTCGAACTTCACTAGCAAAGCTTCAAGCCAACTGTAAAGCAGGGCATATGTATCATTGGCTTCGAGTTCCACGTGAGCCTCGATTTCTGGCTTCACTTTGCCCACGTCAGTCATCACTTGAAACATGGCAAGCGCCGCATTTTCGAAGGCCTCTTTCAGGTCTTTGCCGTATGCAGCAATGTATGCGTCTGCAGTGTGTTCTAGAAACTCGAAGCGTTTCTTTTCGTTCGCGGAACTAGCCATACTTCTAGTAAAGGATTGTCACGTCTTAAAATGGTTCTGTCTATTGCGTGATATGCATAGAAAATGAGAAAAGTGTTTGGATTCTGCAATCGTGAGTTTGAAGTGGAACCAACCAACTGACAGTCAACAGGGGAAACCGCAACTAACGAATGCTATTTGCTGAATACCTGATCAAGGATGATTGGCGTTAACAATCTACTTACATTCTTTCTAGGGTTCGCTAAGGTCCGATAGGATTTCAATGACAGTTCGGACAAAATTCGGACATTTTTCCTCGAAGACTTTGGCATCGCGGGCCTTTTCAAGTTGTTCGGGATTAGAAAGTTCGTAAGGTATGAGTTCTTTGCAGTAGACGCTTCCATGTATGAGTTCAAACTTCCTGTAAAGCATTTCGGACAGCTTGTAGCATTGGAGTTTCTTCTTGGCAAAAGGTCTGTTTGTGCCGTATCTCGTTCCTATTGCCATCACGCCCCCGGTCAGGGCTCCGCACACGGAACCGCATCTTCCTATTCCAGCCCCGAAACCCGTGGCAATCTTGGGGATCAACGAGTTTTTGCCATTCCAATGCTCAAACATGGTTAGTAGGACGCTTTGAGCACAATTGTAGCCATCGAGGAAGCGTTCTACCGCTTTTTCACAAATAG
>JBGPBD010000066.1:0-4689 GCA_041481045.1 Bathyarchaeia archaeon
GAGTTTGATTATGCTCTTCGCGGAAAGGATTGGAATGTTTATTGGCTTCTGTTGAAAAATGGTCGCCCGATGAGCGTTCGTGAGGTTCAAAGGACCTTGCGCTTCAGCAGTCCAAGCGTGGCGCAGCATCACCTCGAGCAATTGCGTGAGTTAGGATTGGTTCAGAAACAAGAAGTCGGTGGTGACTATTTCTTGGCCGGCGATGTCAAAATCGGCGTGCTTCGTCACTTCATCAGGCTGGGAAGACTGCTTTTCCCAAGATACTTCTTTTACGCTGTATTTTCAACCGCTTCTTTTGTGACCTACATTCTTGCGTTCATGCATGGCACATTGAGAGAGAACCTGTTTATCATCTCACTTGGCGCGATAATCTCGGCGATTTTCTGGTATGAAGCTGTTCGTATATGGTCTCTGAAACCGTTCTAATTCTTAGTCTAGATTGTACTAAGGCTTAGGATAATATTAACTGAAACATTCTGTCTTCAATAGGCGAATGTGTAATGGAAGGAAAAATAAAGAAGAGGGCAGTGCTCTACGGTCTTACTGCGATTCTCTTGGTAGCGGTCATAAGCATGCTATCATATGAAATGACTATCCAGCCAACCTATCAGTTTGCACCTCCATCGTCGGTTCGGACTTCAGCATTTCTGTCAACATTTACTTCCCAAGAAGCCCTCAAGAGTTTCTTGGCAACGAATTCAAGAACTCGAGGGAGTTTCTCACTGTACGGCCCATATGATATGAATATTCTAAAAGGATCTTCTCAGCTGGGGTTTTCTCAGTATGGAGAGCTCGCAGCAGCCAACGCGCTCAGCGTACCAACGTACGAGCATTCAGACACAAACATTCAGGTCGCCGGAGTTGATGAGGCGGACACCGTCAAAACTGACGGAGAGTACATTTATACAGCTTCTGGCAATGGCATTTCAATTCTGAAGGCTTATCCAATTGAAACCGCGGAGGTAGTCTCTAGAATAACCCTTGAAGATTTGTATCCTCTAGGTATCTTCGTACATGGCGACAGACTGGCTGTGCTCGGAGCAAAGTATTCTATTCAATCAGGAAGCTACTACCAACCTTATTACGGCATGGACGCCAAGACCTACTTGAACATCTACGATATCCAGAACAGGGCGGCTCCAGTGCTTCTGCAAAATCTGACAGTGACGGGCAGCTATCTCAATTCAAGAATGATCGGTAAATACGTCTATTTCATTGCTGGACAACCCGCCTACGTACTTTATGATACTGTAGCACTTCCCAAATTCTACTCTGATGGCCAAGTCAAAGAGGTAGCCGCAACTGAAATTCACTATTCCAATGGCACTGACGAATACTATCAATACACGACTTTCGTAGCCGTCAACATGCAAGACATCACAGAAGCACCGACATACCTATCGGTCATGATGGGCGGGGCAAGCGGAATGTACGTTTCACTGGATAACATTTACATCACATATCCCGACGCGAATGGTACTACATCAATTTATCGCGTGCGAATAAAAGACAGCAACATGACCTGCGAAGCCAGTGGTAATGTGCCCGGTAGTGTGCTCGACCAATTTTCAATGGACGAATACAATGACACTTTCAGGGTAGCGACTACAGCGTGGATGAATGGCACCGAGCAGAACAGCCTCTATGTATTCAACATGAACCTGAGTATAATTGGAAAACTCGAAAACTTGGGAGTCAACGAACGCCTTCATTCAGCCCGATTCATGGGGAACAGATGCTACCTTGTTACATTTATGAAAACCGACCCATTGTTCGTGATAGACTTGAGTAATCCAGCAAACCCAATAGTTCTCGGCGAGCTGAATATACCTGGGTACTCTGATTATCTGCATCCTTACGACGAGACACATCTAATCGGCGTAGGCAAGGAAACGGTTGCAGCTGAGGAAGGATACTTCGCTTGGTATCAAGGAATAAAGATATCACTTTTCGATGTTGGCAATGTTAGTGACCCGAAGCAAATGTCTACGTTCGTGATTGGCGACAGAGGATCAGATTCTCCAATTCTGACGGACCACAAGGCGTTCCTTTTTGACAGAGCTAAGAATCTGCTAGTCATACCCGTGCTCGTGGCCAAGATAGATCCAGCCCAGTATTCGGGACAGGTTCCTTCTTGGGCCTATGGCACACCAACCTGGCAAGGGGCATACGTATTCAACGTTACACTGACTGACGGACTCGTTCTAAGGGGCAACGTAACTCATCAACAAGGGGCATTTGTTTGGAACAGCGGCTACGATGTCAAGAGGTCACTCTACATTGAAAACGTGCTTTATACTGTGTCTGATAAAAAGATAAAAATGAACAGCTTGGACGATCTGGCACTGCTGAAAGAGATCGATCTTTCCTAAACTCCCTCATTTTTTTCTGAGGTGCTCACGTCTACTCCAGAGATTGCTGTCGTCATCTTTCTTGAAGAAAGGCAATAATGCTTCATAGGTTAGTCTGATTCCGTGTGGACAGTTACTATGGTTTCGGCAAAATGTGTTCTCACTTTCTCCTCAATCTCTGAAGCAATCCTGTGCGCTTCTTCCACTGAGGTCTGATTAGTGAAAGAGCAGTCTATGTTTATGTAGCGTTTGTCTCCTGCAACGTAAGTCACGATTCTTTTGATCCGGAAGACTTCGCGATCTGATTGTGTTATCTCGTGAATAGCTTTGCTTATTTCGTCTTCATTCACTAGTAGGCCTCTTCGTTTTTTGAGCGTGAAAGGTTCTATGTGAACTGTGACATTTTCAACGTCAGCTATTCTTTTTTCTATCTTGTCTTCGATTTTTTCAGCTATGTCATCGGCTTCTTCGACTGAAAGCCTAGAGTCTAAGTAGACGTGCAAAGTAACGTACAACCTGCCCTCAGAGTACGCGGTGTCAACTTCATGGACTCCTCTGACACCTCCGGTCTCCATTGCCAATGTTTCAACTAGTTGTTCAGTTGGTACTTCGGTCGGTAACGGTTCAGTATGAATCGAAACTTCCGCGTTTCCCAATGCTTTCTTTATGTTTGCCTCTATCTTTGAGGTCAGATCATGGGCCTCTTCAAGATCCAAATAGTCCGGAACCTGAACTGTTGCTCGAACGAACGTTTTATCGCCTGCCTTTCTGATTCTCAGATGCTCAAACTTGCGGACTCCTTCTGTGCCAAGTATCTCTCTTCTGACCTTGTCCGCTACGTCTTTTGATATCGCGTCGCTGAGCTCCATCCCGCTCTGCCAGATAAGCCTGACGCTTAAGTAGGATAAGAAGACGCTTAAGACCAGGGAAGCCAAGGCGTCTCCAAACATGAACCCTAAGGCGGCTAATCCGAATCCTAGAAACGCTATGATTGTTGAGCTTAGGTCTGCAATGGCATGGTAGAACCCAGCTTTCATCGTAGAACTCTCGCTGCTCCGCGCTTTCATAAGCGTTCCCACCCTGAAGAAATCTACACAAAACGTGTACCCAACGGCAATCCAGCCTACATATTCTAACCCTACGTTTATCGTCCCCTGAAGGAGCACCTTCATGATGGCTTCGTACATTATCAGCAACGCTAGACCCGTGAGTGCCATTCCACCTCCTAGGCCGCCAATGGCTTCGAATTTTTCGTGCCCGTACATGTGCTCCTCATCTGCCGGTTTGAGGGAAGCCCGCGTGGCGATAAAAAGCGCTAAAGTGGTCAACGCGTCAAGCGTCGCATGCACACCATCGCTTACAATAGCTAGGCTGCCTACAGCCAAACCCAAAACTATTTCAACAAAAACGACGGTCGATATTGCAAAAGCTGAAAGCTTAAGCGACCTCAGCTTGTAATGGCTTTCTGCGGAATCTTGCATTACTATTCAAGGCTATATTGCGAAAAAGAGGGAGATTTAAGAATTATGGGCTTTTCATACTTGTCTTTTCGCCGCTCGAAGAGTTACAACTTATATCCGCGTTTTGTGTGGCATCTTGTCGATGAATTCGTTTTCA
Source organism: Bathyarchaeia archaeon (assembly GCA_041481045.1). Classification (GTDB taxonomy): domain Archaea; phylum Thermoproteota; class Bathyarchaeia; order Bathyarchaeales; family Bathycorpusculaceae; genus DASPTR01. The sequence continues at coordinate 3,969 of JBGPBD010000066.1, forward strand.
CGTTTCCGCAGTCGATACGCGTTTATGAAGGGCAACTTCCTCATACTCACGATAACATGGGTTCTGATGTTTTTTGCTCTTCCGATCCCTAACACTTATGCCAGCAAATACTTCAAAGATGTGTTGGGCGCCAGTGATTTTCTTCTGAGTGTGATCGCGTTTTCAGGTTCGATTGCAATAGCACTTGTGCAGTTTCCAGGGGGCTACATGGCTGATAAGCATGGGAGACGATGGCTTGTCTATACGATGACGTTTGGCGTAGCTTTCTCTTCGATCTTCTTCGTTATTGCGCCTTCTTGGCCCTTCATAGTGATTGGCACGATGTTGCAGAACTTTTGCCTGCTTTATCAGCCTGCATTGTTTGCGATAATGCTGGATTCTGTTTCGCCTGAGAATCGCGGGGCGGGTTTTACACTTCAATCAGTAATAACGAATCTTGTTGGGTTGCCTGCAGCGATCATAGCGGGCTATTTGATTCTGGTTTTTCAGCTTAACATTGGGATGCGCATAGCTTACGCAATAACTACTGTTGCATACGTTGCTGCTGCAATATTGAGGGTCAAGCTTAAGGAGACGTTGCCTTCGCTCAACGGTAAGAGGCGTCCAAGTTTTCTCGATGCCTTGAAGCAATACCCTCAGTCTGTCAGGGAGAGCATGCGGGTTTGGGGTAAGGTTCCAAGGGCTATTCTCTACTTGTTCATATCAAATGCGGCTATCAGCA
>JBGPBD010000067.1:0-4645 GCA_041481045.1 Bathyarchaeia archaeon
CCTTTGACGTTCCGTGTTATTATGCGTCCCCTGTCTTTGCCTTCGAGGATTCTTATTCTGACTTGGCTGATCTCACCAGTGACGCCCGTGCGTCCTAATACCTGAATTACCTCGGCAGGTGTAAGTTCAACCTGCTGGGCCGCTTCTTTTGATTCTCTTGATTCCCGGGAGTCTCTGGCTTCCTTGCTCATTGCGCGGGTCCTCGTCTCACTTGCTCGACTCTGGTGACTATTTCCTTAATTAATCCCGTGGCATCTCCTTCTTTGACTATGCACGCCGCGCCTGCGGGAACATCGATTCCGATTGCGGTGCCAATCTTTTCCTTATTTGGAACGTAGATGTAGGGGATTTTTCTTTCCTCACACAAGAGAGGCAGGTGCGCAACAACTTCGGGCGGTTGAACATCTTCTGCGATCACCACAAGCTTGGCTTGGGCTCTTTCAATGGCTTTGGTTGTTTCGTTGGTTCCCTTTCTAACGCTGCCTGTTTTGGCAGCTATCTGCAGGGCTTCATAGGCCGCATCTGCAAGCTCCTTTGAGACTTCAAACTTTACGAAGAATGGTTTGGACATAAGCCTCACCCTTCAAATGCACAGTCTAATCAATAGTCCTTCTTTATGAAGGTTTCGACCTCACGCTAAACGTTTCGATTGCATCAAAACCACGCCTACTCAAAACATGTCGGAAGCAGCAAAAGGGGGAATTTAGGAAATAAGATTCTTTCTGGAAGCCAAGTTTGACGATTATCAATCTCCGACAATAAGGCTCTTTGGTCCTTTTGTCAAAACGTGGTACAAAACCTAGTACTGTGGAAATCTCGGTCGTGAAAAATCTCGCGGAACTCTGTGTCTGACAAACAGGAACAATAGTATTGCTATCACAAAACTAACTGTCAGAACGGCAAAGTCTGAGAAGTATGATTGCGACTGATTCGATGGCGACGATGCTTTTTCAAGAGAGCGGAAGCCTCCGAAAAGCTGTGCAGACCCATACTGCTCCTGATGAACCAGCTCTAGAACGAACAAAGGAGTTAATGTTGCCAAGACTCCTAGAACGATAGCCACTGTCAAGTAGAGCAGAGTTCTCACGACGCTCGCTTCTCCTTTGAACAGAATGGTTCATCGCTTTTAGTTCTATACTTTAGAACAGAATGTAACATTTTCAATATGGCCTCGCTCTCCATAACCTGATTGTCTCGATCCAAAAAATGAGAAGCGCAGTCATGCTGAAGGTGAGTGCATAGAAGCTTGGCAAAATCTGGGCAAGAAGGCTTACAGCTACATAGGTAATCAACATCTTGGTTAACAAGACCGAATAGAAAAGATAGCGAGGAACGAGCAAACTTCCTAGGCGAGTGAAGAGCCGAAGAATCCCAACTTTGACCTCTTCCTCTAGTACATACTCTCCTGTGCCTTTCTTCTCTATTAGACCCAGATTCTCCAGCTTCTGAAGATGATGGACTGCAATGCTTGGACTTGAAAAATTCAAAGACCGCTGAACCTCACGCACTCCAACCGTGGTTCAGGCTGCTGCAACAAATACCAATAAACAAGAAGGGTTTTTCCCTTCAATTCAGACTCCAGAAAAACCAAGTCCGGCCCACCTGAAAACCCTGACACAAATTGCCGCCAATTTCCTGTATGATCAGAGTTTTTATGAGACTAATTACTTTCAATCATCAACAAATCCAGCTCACCTCGATGCTTTTATCATCTTAGCCGCATCCACCTTGCCCTGAGTTTTGAACCGCCGTAAACAATGGTAAAAGCCAGCAGAAAGTAGATTGCCAAATCCAAAATGAACGCAGCGTAGTTGACTGATAACCCCGCATAGTTGAGGTACCATCTAAACAAACCTGGAGTTCGAGATTCGCGTGAGTCCCAGACTGCGACAACTTGCAGCCACTCTAGCGGAACACCATAGGTGAAGATGGTTTTGCTGCCAACCGTTACCAACGCTGGGAAAATAATTCGAACGTAGCCAACATACGAGATGAAATTGAACAGGATAATCAGAATGACAATCGCGACGAACTGTTTTACAGACAGTTCTAGACTCTCCAAAATCCTTCTGAACAATCCCTTTGTCTCTTTGAGAGGCTTGAAAGAGATGTGTACAGGAAGGCATGATACGTCTTCACCGCAATGAGGACAATTCTTCGCAAAAGCGTGAATTAGACGGCCGCAATGAGGACAGAAGGATCTTAGTTCTTCCGAATACAAGTTCTGATTGCAGTTCGGGCAAACGTGCTGACTAGAATCTTTCCATTGAACACCGCAATGTGGACAATGACGACCCTTGTATATGAAGGAAGGGTCTAACGGCGTGTTCAACAGTTCTCCCGAAATAGACAGTCTAAGATAAACGACTCCTCCTGTGAATGCCAACGCGACTCCAATACCGAGCACTGAAAGCCCTTGGTATATTGCTGGATTAGAGTATACATACTCGTTTTGGATTGCCGCGATGGAAGAAGACACACTTGATACGAATGCTAGTATCGCGACAAGTCCAGTCTTTGAACCTTTCAAACCCATGAAGGGTGTGACTGCGAAAGTCAGGAAGGACACAGCTGCAATTGCCACTAGCACATAAGGATAGTCTGCGCCGACTGAGTAGACTCCTGCCGAGTACGTTCTGAGGAACCTGGAAATGATCAACATGAACAAGAAGAGCATTGATGCTGACATGATTAGCATACTTCCGATCTCAACAAAGAAACTGGCTTCTCTCTTCCACAGAACTTTGAAGGAAGGTCGGGTCTGAGCCAAGACTACGGACACTAGAGCTATGACTCCGCCTGCGACTGCCAAAATATTGAACACGGAGAGAGAAGCAAAAGTCAAACACAGAACAACGATAGTGCAGAGAACTGCGGCGTGTCGCGTTTCAAGAACTCTTAGCTTCGATTTTGACGCAAAAACGTAACCCACGCCAACAGTCACGACCAATCCTGGCAGATACACCCCCAGAAAGAAAGAGGGCGCTTCATACTCGCTGATGTTCAGGAAAACTAGGAAAAAACGAGGGTTGAATAGAGCATAAACTCCCAGAGTGATCCCTACTAGGCTGCCTATCAGTAGAACGTAGCCGCCAATCCTCATTATTCTTGAAACATCTCGAGGCTTTCTCTCCGAGTTTGACACGACCATCAAGCTTTTCTATTCGTCAGAAATTAATAACCTTGTTGTGAGTCGAATGGAACGTGCCTATAGAGAGGATGAACTCATCGATTCCATGGTAGTGGATTCTGAAGGATACATCTACGGGAAAATTGGCAAGATCGACATAAAGGAAGATGCAGTTACTCTTCTTGTTTACGAGGCGAGGCCCGACGAAAGAACCGTCTTGAACATAGAGGCTATAAAGGAAGAACTGTTGAAGAAGGTGAAACTGAATCTCTCTGCAAAAGTCCAGAAGCTTTCACCAAACGAAATACTTAACAGCAATATAAGGAGAGAACTTGGCCTAAAGACTGACGTCCCTCTCACCGACCAGCATTTCGTGAACTACGCCGAGCGAACTGGAGTTGAAATTACTTACAGAAAGGCCGCGGAGGAAAGAAGAGAGCCCAAAGGAAACGTTCGTTTGGAAGACGTGAAAGCTATTGGGGTATCTAGTGTAGGGACCAAGGAAACTTCAGATGTGATGAAAATCATTCTTCTACGAGAACCTCGTGAAGCCGCTTTTAGAAGAATACCTGTTCAAAAAGGCGTTCCTTTTCGAAGTACGGACGCACTCAAAGACAAACTTGTGGTTGACGCCAAGGGACTTGCCCTCGGATATCTGGATTCAGTCGTATTGTTCCAGAATACTCTTGGAATAAGGATATATTCGCAGAAACCCAGTGATTCCGTTAGCCTAAGTTGGCTGATAAAGTACTTGGACAGTGTCGGTAGGCCGGACATTGTTGAAGCACTGGTGAAATACTTCAGAGTAGATACCGGAGACCACGTCTATAGAATGACGAAAAGTGAACTAGAAGCCTTCATGCAGAAAACCAAACTCGTGTTCAAAGTGCCAGACGAACTTTTGATAGACCGCAGCGTCAAAGAGTTCGTGATGGATATTCCTTGGGAAATGATCACCAAGATAGGCGACGTCATCGTTCTGCGTAAAACGCTTGCCGAACTCAGATCTGTAGGATATTAAGTGTTCTCAATGACAGAGTTACTTGATGTTAAGACTCTATACACTGAGATCATAAAGGAATTCAACAGAACAGTCATCGGATACGAGAATGAAATAAGACTTGTCTTGGCCGGACTATTTGCGCGAGGGCACATTCTTCTCGAAGGAGTTCCTGGCATTGCTAAGACCACAATAGCGAAAGGACTGGCAAAGGCCTTGAATCTGGAGGAAGAGAAAGCTTTTCACAGAGTTCAATGCACGCCGGATCTGATGCCTACTGATGTCGTTGGAACATTGATCTACGACCCGAAAAAACAGGATTTTCGCCCGCATTTTGGACCGGTGTTTGCAAATTTCCTTTTGGTGGATGAAATAAACAGGGCCGTCCCGCGAACTCAATCTGCGCTATTGCAGGCAATGCAAGAAAAGGAAGTCACAATCGGAGGGACAACCTACGCCCTCAATGAACCGTTCTTTGTGATTGCAACACAGAACCCAATAGAACAGGAAGGAAC
>JBGPBD010000068.1:0-4579 GCA_041481045.1 Bathyarchaeia archaeon
CTGGCCTCGCCTAGCGAGAAGAGGACCGTCAGAAGGCGCGCGCGAACACGTGCACCCAAAGAACATTTCAAAGAACATCTCACTATGCACTGAAACGGGCAAAGACGCACGCGCCACGCCGAAGCCAATTACTCTCCGGAACAGCCGAAACCATCGAAACACAAAGCCGAGACTAAACCACGACGTACGGAAACTGAAAAACGCGGTCCATAGTTCAGCGGGCGCTAACGGCAACGCCGTGAAATTATTGTAGACTGCTGTAACGCCGAGTTTCCGTAGTTTGTTCCACGGCAACAGTGTCAAAACGTGAAATCTAGTTCTTCATTACTTAGATATCCTATTGAGCGAAACGGCAGAATAGTTAAGGCAGGGCAATAAGCATATCGTATTGGTGAGGGAAGTGAACTGGAGACCAGTTTCGGCTTCAAAGAGGCTTGACTATTTCAGGCTTTGGCTAGGGCTCTTTTCCATACTGAATGCTGTTGACATGGCGCAGACGTGGCTCTTTTTTGAATACGAAACAAATCCACTTCTTGTGCAGTTTCCCAACGTGATATTTCCAGTCAAGATATTCTGGACGTTTCTTGCTCCAGCTGCTCTCTACATTTGTTTTCGCAAAAGGCCTCAGGTCGTCTACTATGCCTCCTTTGCTTTGGTGCTGATATACTTGGCTGTGGTGTCAGCTAATTCTGTCAACATTATGCGGGCAATGCATGTGTTGTGATGTTTCTGACCTTTCCTGCAAAACGATTATGGCCACTTGAAAAGTGAGACTGAGGAAACCGTGAGATTGGCGCGTGCTTCGAGTGCTTTACGTCCTTGACAGCTCTTGCATCAGGTCAGCGACTGCAAACTCAGTTTGCTTCGAAGGATGCTGAAGGGCCTCGTATATTTGCAGGGTCTGTTTTGCAGCCTCTCGCCACGTGAAATATTGTAGCACTCTTTTTCTGCCATTCTGTCCCCATTTCTTAGCTCTATCAGGATCGCACAGAGTCTCTTTGATGCCCCATGAAATGTCGGTTGGATTTGAGCCATTCACGTGGAGTCCATTCTGGTCTGGTCCTGAAGGTACGACTTGCTCTCTGAAGCCGACTACGCCTTGTGCTCCGACAACTATCGGCTTTTCCATTGACATGGCTTCAAGGCTTACTATCCCAAACGGTTCGTAGGTGGATGGAAAGATGCAGACATCTGCGGCTGCATAATGGAGAATCCGTTCCTTTTCGGGCACAAACTCAAATCTGCAGATTACATTCTTGCTTATTCCAAGTCTATTTGCGGCTTCAACTATGTCGTTTTGCTGTTCGCCCTTGCCCAAGATCACAAGTTTTGTCTTCGGATAGTCTTCAAGAATCGTTGGCATTGCTTGAACCAAGCTTGCTACGCCCTTAACCCATGTAAGCCTGCCTAGAAACAGCACCATCTGTTCATCAGGCTTTATTCCGTACCTTCTCCGCACTGCCTGAACATCTTCAGCCTTGCAGTTTCTAGGGTCATACTCTCCAGGGTCCACGCCGTTCCAGACTACGCTTATCTTTGATTTTTGCCACCCATGTCTGGTCAGGTCCTCTTGCATAGCATGGCTTACGGTTATTATCTTGTCCACCTTTTGGGATGTTGCCCATTCAAGGTGTGAGACGACCTCGGAGCCTGGTCCGCCGGCTCTCCCCCATTCGGTACTGTGGACATGAAAGACTACAGGAACTTTCGTGACGTTCTTAACCATAATTCCTGATATGCTGCTTAGCCAATCATGAACGCAGACAATGTCGTAGTTGATGCCTTCTTTCTTCAGCATGCTGTTTATGAATTTGTTTGCGCTTAGGATGTTGTAAATGAAAATGTCATTGAACATTCGTATGTTCGTGCCCCACCTCTTTAAGTCATCAATTACAAACATTGGGAAAACGTTGCTTGCGTCTGCAATGAGCGGCCTGTGAACCTCGACCCCTTTTATGATTTCTCTGGTTTTTAAATTTCCTGGATTTAGCGTGAAGACCGTCACGTCGTTGCCCATGGAAACAAATTCATGCGTTATGTACTCTGCATAAGTTCCCAAACCTCCAACAAGGGCTGGAGGATATTCCCATACAAAGAAACCGATTCTCATCTGTGCATACCACCAAGCTTGCTGAAAGTGTGTTGGCAACAGATAAATGAATTATGAATTGGCAATCTGAATTCGACCTAAAGCGCACTTTTTGATCTTTGCCTGTGAGAGTATAGTCAAGGTGACTTTACCCGTCTTGCAAGTTCAACTGCATTGTAGAACCTTGTTCGTTTGAAGTGTCTTTTTGATGCTACTAGCGGTCACAGTATAGTGATGCCTTTTGCTATTGCAATAGAATCACCATTCAGACGCACGCGCTTTCTTCGTCAATTCAGACTATACACCAGACAAGTGGAACTCGTAAACTGACGGATTATCACTCTTGAGATTCATTCTTCAAAATGCAACATACAGGTGGAATCGGCCACCACATTCGAATCTGAAAAGAGGTTTGTGTGAGCTAAGTAGCACTCGTTTTTGCCTTTTCTGTTGGTCCTTCGCTCTTCGGTGTTTGCACAGATTCGGTTGCTTTTTCTTGTTGAGGTTGTTCTTCTTGATTCTGGACCCCTTTAGAAAGAATCTGGATTCTTTCCTGCATAGGATGTAGAAGGTCAGGCGGCGGGTAAGGCATATCCAGGACTGAGGAAAGCAAGTATATTGAGCTGAAAACGTGTTGGTACACGGTGAATAGTATTTGGGGAACTTTCGTTTTGGGATTTGTTTCTAGCCTCTTATTGATATCCTGTAAGCTTCCTTCAAGCGTTATTATCCCTGTGGTCGCATACTTTGCCACGCTGGGTTTCGTGGTGATGGTGAGATTGAAAGCAAGCGCGACCTGCCCGCTGGTCCTCTTCTGTTCCTCAAGTTTTGCGTTGACGTCGAAAAAGAGTTCTTCATCAGACTTGGCCTCGCCCATTCTTTCGCCTTGGAGGCTATTTATGCGAATTGAGACTATTACTCCTGAAACAGAATATTTTGGGCAGATGATTGATTCCCCTTAGTTCTTTCGGCCGTTTTGTATTTAACTTTTTAATGTGTGATACCATCATACTTGCACGATCCTAACGTGATGGAGCTATTGGTTGACACCTGAGTTACTGATAAATTCCCTGGACGGTGAGGTCGGTTGAAAACGCAAAGCTCTCAGCGATCTGCGAATTTTTCTTTGTGCGCAGAACTATTTTCTGAGGGACGTCATCTTTAATGTAGGTTATGTAGTTGACGTTTTTTCCAAGTCCTATCCGTTCGAGCTGCTGCATAGCAGCTTTAAATCTCTCCATACCTTGGATCTTTCCATTAATCTCTTCAATCGCTTCAAAGAGGATTTCGGCTTCCCCCTGTTCGGTTGAGCACAATGAAATACCGCCTGACTGAATCCAACAGGGCGACTCGGCATTCTTGCCTTTTCCTTTGCCCCCCTTTTTTGTAGCTTGTCCGGTTTCAACGTTTTTCTTGGCCTGGGTACGCACATTCTTCTGTAATGCGGCTGACTTCTGGAACCAATCTTGATTTCCGAAGATTTCTTCGCAACTCCGCAGCAGAGAGCCAAGCCACTGGCTGTAGTCTTCAGCCAAAGCCTTGTACTGGCTAATTTGTTCAACCAAGCTATCATTCATTTCCTTAAGGGAATAGAACGTACGAATCTCCGTTCCCATCATGCATCACTCAATTTGATACTTTCCATCCAGACAACCTGTCTTTTTTTGGATCTGTTTTCATTTTTCTTGATGATACCTCCGACTAGGCCGTGTTGCTGCATCGAGTGAAGAATAGATGGCCATCTTGCAATAAGAGAATTTGTATATCATATTTGCTACATACTGGTTCCATTCTGGAAGTGTTCGCTGAAGAGTCAGGCGTGAAGGCTTCTGGGATATTTCACGGTCACTGACAGGTCTTTGCAAAACGATCGAGAAATCCATCTTTATCATTCTTAGATTGCCATTCCTGAGAACTGTTTGAAGATTCTGTCACTTAGATTCGTCAGCATCTGCCGCGGAAAATGCTCTCGATATCTTTTGAAGTTCCTTAGTGACTGAGGACATGAATTTCATCCGTTCCTCAATTTTCTGTCTGCGAGCATTAGTGAGTTGTTTAAATTTCGGCATCACATCCTTGATGATAGCAATCATCAGATCGCGGTTTTCTTCTTCGCGCAAGTTCTCAATCTCTGCGTGCCCATCCTGATATAAAAGCATCAAGTGACCCAGAGGATCGACGTAGGCCTGCGCAACTTGTCCGATTTCTTCCGGAAGCGTCGTTGTGGAAACAGGTAGTGTTGCTGCAAACGGTTGCATGAGCTTTAGAAACGATTCAAAGAATTCCGTTACCAAGACTCTCTCTTCAGACATTAGTTCGCAGATTTGGCCAATGTCATCCTGAACGCTTTTTAGAGAGTCGAGAAGCTCCTGGGTTGAAGGCGGAACCATCTTTGTCTGTTTTGGCTTCTCCTTCAGCGGAATCTGCACTGCCTCTGCTACGGCGTTAGTTTCTTGGCTCATATGTGTCACCCTTTGTTTAGTTTGTCCA
>JBGPBD010000069.1:0-4557 GCA_041481045.1 Bathyarchaeia archaeon
AGACCCAGTTTCACCTACGCCTTGCCTCCAAATATTAGACAGCGAGTTGATCTAGTCGTCACGAAGCCCTACACCACGATTGTCAGCCTGACCTTCCAGAAACTACGACACCTGTGCAGGTTCGAGAAAGGCGGCTACTGCAAGAAAATCAGAAACAAGTGTGTGCCTCAAAACTGCCTCCAAATCCCGAAAGGACAATAGATACCATTTTTAACCAATTTAGCAACACGCTAGCGCGCGCTAACCTCAAGCACGTTTCATATTACCAACAAGGCGAATGAAGCGGCAGTTGCGTGGAGGAATAGCGCGATACACAAAGAAAGGATATGGGAGTATTGTGAGCCTATTTCTCACCAAACAAGGGCATATTCTGGTAGACTTCTATTCCGTTTCGATCTATTGAATATGGCACAAGGTTTGGGTTGACCTTGGCGCCTCTCATTTTCTCAACTTGGATTGCTCTTGTTGTGGTTCCACCTGAGAACAAAGTCTGCATCATTATTACTCCATGAACCAGGTACTCCTCCTCGACGGCGCTTCTTTCTAGACCTAGGTGGCCCAGCTCTGTGGTTATGATGCTTGTGACTGGCAAGTCTGACAACGACTCAATTAGATCCACTACTGCGGATCTCCGCTCCACCGGGTCTGGGAATCGGTAGAAAAGTGCTGCAAGTGTGTCGACTACGACCCTCTTTGCTTTGACCATTTGTATCTTGGCCTGTATCTCCTCAACAAGCTTCTCGATTGAAAGCTGCTTGCCCTGTAGGCTTTTAGTTTCTTCCTTGTACAGTTTTTCCTTCAGCATTGCTACTCGAGATATTCTTGTTGCATCAATTAAGGCGAACTTCATGTCTCCTCCCGCTTTGCGGAAATCCCATCCGAATTGCTGCATCTCATCTAAGAAGTGTTCCTTTGATTCGTCTAAGCTAACGAAGATTCCATTTTCATTGTGATCTTTGATTCCTTTGTAGAGGAATTGTGCCGCGAAAATGGTCTTCCCAACACCTGGTCCCCCGATCACCAATACTGCTCTTCCTTTTGGAATGCCGCCGCCTACAAGCTCGTCCAGTCCCTGGATTCCAGTTGCTGTCTTCTCCGTCAATACGTGTCACCTTTGTCACGATAGATCATTTTTGTAGATATTTATAGTTTATGCAAGTCATGCACAGCTCAGAGTTTACCTGCTTGCGCTCAGAAGACAGCCCGAATAGTTCCTGCTAAAGTACGAGGACTTGATGCTCTTTGATGAGCACAAGTGGCAAGGTTTTGATTTGCCTCACATGTCTGATTGTTGATTCAAAAAAGTTGTTTTGGCTCAAGAGGGCGAAATCTCCCGCGCAACCCTCCTTTTTTGTGTGGTTCTAACGTTTTTCGGTTATGTCAAATTGGACGAAACCTGGAAGTGTTAATAATGGCTAATGTGGGGAAGTGGAAGTTGCCGAAGCAAAGCGCGCGCTCGCAAAAGTAGGCGCGGCGCTTTCGCTGTTACATTCGCTTCTGGGGGTCTTCTTTTGTCAGAAGTAGCTCGTCCTCTAGGTATTTCTGGTTGCTCAACTTCTTTATCTTCAGGAATTTTTCCAAGCCTTTTTCTGTTTCTTTCTCGTGGATGTTGATCTCTCCTTCGAAAAGATCTAGAACTGCCCGGACTTCCTGCGGAGGATGCATTTCAGGATCCATTATTGCCAGAGTGGTGAACCCTTCTGACCGTAATTCTGGAATAAGCCCTGCAAGCCACCTTCTGGTTTGAACTGCATGGTGCTGTAGCAGAATGTCTGAGATCAGGCTTATGCAGATTCTTCTTGGGCCCTTCAGCGAAGGGTCTAGTTTGTGGATTGCTGAAGTCAAAGCAATGCTGATGTCGGTGAGATTTTCGACACCTTTTAGCGTGAATATGTTGGGTGAGCTCTTGACGATTGCGTCTGCTTGTGGGTTGCATACGAAGAGGTAGAAAGTTGAAGGGGATTCTTTTGTGAGGACCCTTGATATGCTTGGATCCGTGGTGACGTAAAATGTGACTTCACCATTCTTTGCCCCTGCTTCAAGAAAACTCTTGACCAACGAGTCCCTCTCATCGCAGGAAGGTGAGGCTAACACTACTGCATAACTGGGAGGTATCCCGCCAATCAGCAACTTGTCAAGGTCTGCGTATCCGGTGGCAATGGGGCCTACAGGCTTGGGCTCGGGGGTTAATAGACCTCCTTCTATCTGAACCATTTTTGCCTCTGTTCTTTCTACGTCTTTTTTCGCGCCGATTTTCTGGAATATCTCCAGCGCCTGGTTGAGGAGATCGAGAGCTCTTTCTCTGTCACCTTCTTGATTTCTTTCCAAGTAGACACGAGCATATTCGTACAGTACGTTTCTGGCGAGAGGGTAAACGTTCCATCTCCTTGCATTCAGAGCCTCGAACGCCCTGAGGCTTCTCTCGAAAAACTGTAAGGATTCTTCCCATCTCTTCTGGGCTCTTAAGAGCATTCCTTCCACCGCGTCAACTGTGGCCGTCAGTTCTTTATCCTTCGCTTCGAGAGCAAATTTGCGAAGGTTACCAAGAAGGTTCTCAGCTTTCTCGATTTCCCCAAGCTCCACGTAAGTCCAGATAAGAAGGTAAGAGTCCTTCATTTTCACATATTCGACTCCAGCTTTGTCATAAACTGCATTCGCTTTTTCAAGGAATTCTAGTGCCCTATGATATTCTTCATTGCCGAAGTGCATCATTCCGAGGAACCAATAAACACCTTCCTCTTGTTGCCACTGCTTCAGCTTTTGGGCAAGGCTCAAAGCCTCCTTCAAATATTGCTCACCTTTGTCCAAATCTCCCACAAAAACAAGCCCAATTCCCAGAGCGCTCTTAGAAAGCGAAAGGTTAGGCAGATTGCCAGCTTTAGTATCTAACGCAACGCAATCCTCCGCCAGCGCCATAGCCTTTGCCATATTTCCCATGCCAAAATACCTGACCACTAGAGAAACTCCGATCCAAGATTGATGGTTTATTTCTCCTATTTTTTTCGCCAGTTCGTATCCTTTCTCGTAGTATTCTAGGGCTTGCTCTTGTTCTTCCGGAGGAAGCGCTATAGCAAGGTTGTTGTATGCTCGCAGAGCCGTTACCATATAACCGTTATCAAGCGCTATTTTCAATCCCCTTGTATGGCATTCACGAGCTTTCTTGAGGTCTCCGGAAAAGCTGAAAATTGTTCCCAAGCTGACACATGAGCTTGCGATAACTTCATAAGCGTTCAGTTTTTCTGCAAGCTCAAGCGCTTTATTGGCTAAAGAAAGAGCTTTGGGAATGTCGCCAGTGCGATAATACATATGGGCCATGTCTTCATAAAGGCCTGCTAATTCAACTTTCTCGTGCTCAGCTTCTAAGATTTTCAATGCTTTTTCGTGGTTTTCTTTGGCCTTTTCAATGTCGCCCATGTCTTCCCAAAGAACATTCGCCATTTTACGATACAATCTCGAAGCACTTTCTTTCTCTTCGAGTTGGTTCCACAGCACCAACGCCTTGTTCCAATACTTCAAACAAGCGTCGTGCTCTCCAACAAGTCTTTTTATGTCTCCAAGCCTTTCAAGAATACGTCTTTTCTCCGGAAGCTCACCCTCTCTCTCTTCAAGCAATGCAAGGGCTGATTGGAAGTAGGAAGTAGCCTCATTATTTGCATACACCTTCTGAGCCTTTTCCCCAGCTTTTAAGAAATAGTCAAGTGCCTTGTCTTTGTCTCCGCTCTCAAGAAAGTGGGATGCTAGCTCTCCAAAATGCTCATCAATCTTCTTGGCATAGGCCTTTTCCAAGGCACGTCCTACAACTCCGTGGAGTTTTTTTCGCTTCAAAAGACTGACTTCATCGTACACGACATCTCTGACCAATATGTCGGCAAAAGAACAGATGCCTTCTCCACGGATCTCTCTTTCCTTGATCAAACCGGTCTTGAGTATCTTGTCTATCAATTCAAGCAGTTTATTTTCTTCGATGCCAGTGAGGGCGCACATTGCTTCCAAAGTGAAATCATTCCCAACAAAGGAAGCGAAAGTCAAAACACTCTGGCATTCCTCATCTAGTCTAGCGAATCTGGTTTTCAGAACGCTCTTTACGGTCTCAGGAAACTCGATCTTTGTGACTTCTTTGATTTTCCACTTGTTCGCCTCTCGATAGATTAGCTCCTCTTCTTTCAGGGATTTTATCACTTCCTCAGCGAAGAACGGGTTCCCTCTCGTTTTCTCATAGACCATCTTACAAAATTCCGTGGGAACATCGTCTTGCTCCAATATCTGTCTAATCATCTCTGAAATGTCGTCCAGAGACATTCGCTTTAAAGAGATAGACTGAGGCAGGCGCTCCCTATTTAGTTCCGTCAGAACTGGCGACAACGGATGCTTGTCGTTAATGTCACTGCTACGGTAGGCCCCTAGAAGAAGCAATGGCGTTCTCTGCACGCCTCGAGCTAGATAGTGCAACAGCAGAAGAGAAGATGGATCGGTCCATTGCAGATCGTCAAGAACCACTAGCAAAGGAGTCTCTCTAGAAATGTTGGTCAAAAACTGCGAAACAGCCTCAAAAAGCCT
>JBGPBD010000070.1:0-4396 GCA_041481045.1 Bathyarchaeia archaeon
AGGTCGCTAAAGCCTGCCAAAACTGCGCCGATTATTACGGCAAACCCCATCATCACACAGTTTACAGGTCGGATTAAACGCAAGTATGCCATGGTTCTTTTCATAAATGCTCAAGCCTTGCGAAAGTTGCATAACAATTTCACTGAAGTCCGTTATAAAATTCGCGTTTACATTCGAAAGTTTAATACGCTTAGTCAAGCAACTCTCTAAAAGTTCGTCGGTGGTGAGCTTCTGAAGGCCAACTGTTCACCAGAAAGGCTCAGAGTGATAATTCCAGTGGGAGGAAAGGCTAAGCGTTTGCTTCCCCTGACAGCTGAAACAAGCAAAGCGTGCATTCGACTTGTTAACAGACCGATGATAGAGTTCTCCCTGTTGTCACTTGCACGCCAAGGCATTCGAAACTTCATTTTCGGAGTCAAAGGCTACACAAACTACAGAGACCTGCATGACTATTTCGAATCAGGATACGGATTCTCCGCAAGATACGGCATAAGCCCACGTGTTCACGTGAAGTATCAGCCGAACGTGGATGACCTGGGAAGCGCAGACTCCGCAAGAATAAGCATGGATTACTATAACGTTAAGGACCCAGTTTTCGCTGTTCAAGGCGATAACATCTTTGACATTGATGTGAAAGAGCTTGTGGAATTCCATGAAAAGAAAGGAGCGCTCATGACCATAGCTTTAAGGGAAGTTGAGAACGTTGAAGGCTTCGGGATTGCCGACATAAACAAAGAAAGAAGAATCGCCAGATTTGTAGAAAAACCTTCACCTAAAGAAGCCCCTTCAAACCTTGCCAACACCGGACTATACATGGTTTCACCTGAAATCAGAAAGATATTCAAAGAAAAGGGAGTCAAACAAATAGTCAAGGAAGAACACCGCCTAGACTTCGGCTTCGACTTCATCCCGTACTTGATAAGAACTGGAAGGCCGGTCTACGGCTACACTCTGAAGGGCAGTTGGTATGATGTCGGGACTCCAAGGCACTACTTGGAAGCCATGCACGACATGCTTATGGGTCGTTTCTCTTCACTGACAGATTTCGGCGGAAGAATAAGTGAAAACGAAAGAGTGTGGATTCAAGGGGAAAGCATAGAAGCTATGAAAAGCAGGAAAGAAATCATCGGGAAAATCAGACAGGGGAAAATAGAGATAGAAGGCGCGGTTCTCATAGGAAGGCACTGCAAAATAAGCGACGGCGTCAGAATTGCGAACTCATGCATCGACAACTACACGCAAATCGGCAAGGGCACGGCAGTAGAGAATTCGGCCGTCATGGACAGGGCTATAGTGGGAGAAAGAGCGGAAATAACAGAAAGCATCATTGGCAGACATGTAACAGTCCTTTCAAGCGCCAAAAAGAAAACAATGATCAACAGGGTCTCAGTCATCGCAGATGACGTAATATTAGCAGAAGGCTGCAAACTCACAGCCACAAAAATCTACCCTCACCAATTCGTAAGAGGAGAATTCGAGAACCAAACAATCATGTCAGCCTAAGACTAGTAGTTCGCTAAGTCTCTAGCAGGAATTCACGCAAGCTGCCGATTAGGCTTTGAACCACTTGAAAATAAGGTACCTTATCTTCTCCTTTTCCAAATCAGGCACGGCGATGATGAACCTTTTTCGGACAGTCGTCGCAAGCCTTCCAGCCTTGACAATGTCCGTAGCAGTCATTTCAGACTTGGCCTTTTTCACTGAAACCATGTATGGAGCATGCTCAACGCCTGGCCCATGCTTGTATACCGCGAAATCGCATCCGAACTTTATTCCAGGCGTTACCACCAAGCCTTTTTCACGCAGATCGCGGTATACAGCATATTTTCCATCAAATTCCTCATACAACTGTTTAGCCATCCGCCTGAGCTTTGCGAGACCGACCTTCTCCCTCTCAGAACCCTCGTAAACCCTGATAGTTCCTTTTTCAGCCAAATACAGGCCTTCCATCAAATCTAGGATCAACGGAACGTTGAATTCTGGGATTTTTGGCTTAGCAATTCCAAGAGGCTTTCCGTAATATCCTTTTCTATAAAGCTCTGAACCGTTCGGCGAATCCCACACGACTAAGAAGTTTTCAATGAATTCAACGGCGATTTTCTCAGGCATCGGCTTCCTCTTGCCCTTACATCGTGAAGGACAGAATCCGAGCAGCGTCAGCAGCGTCTTCAGCTTTGTCTGCCGAGTCCTCGAGTAGCTGGAGAACATCTCGTAGAAGGATCATGGCTGGAAACTCAAGTTTGCTGCTGATCAGTTTTATCTCGAGTTCACGGTATATCTCATCAACGACTCTCTCAGCAATCTCAACGTCTTTGGCTTTTTCCATCGTTTTAGTTGAGCCATAGCTGAGAACCATCATTGTTTCCCTTAATCTATTCACGGTGTCAAGAACGGCTTCTGAAAGCTTCGGCAACTCCTTCTTTATGTCTCCAGGAACATTCCAATTGTGCTCCATCAGCTCGACCAAGCGGAAAGCTATACCTTCAGAGAAGTCAGCTATTTCGCTGGTCAGGTTTGCAAATCTGAGGAAGTCCTCTCTGCTGAACAGTATGGCTCCTATCTCGGCCAGTTCTTGTGACACTAGTCGCCGCGCCCTATCTACCTCATCCTCGCTGCTTCTGATCTCGTCGAAAAGTTTCCGCGCAGTTTCTTTATCGTTCTTGATGAAGGAGTCTATGATTTGGGGAACTTTTCGAGTTACGTCCAGAACCTTCCGTAAATGGTCCTGGCAAACTTCAAGGGCTCTCCGTTTAACCCGTTCCTCAGTCTCCGCTGGAAGCACCAATGTTTTTCCCGCCCGCAAAAAAGGGCTACTTTTCCACCATAACATATACTAGAGCATTAAAAAAGCTAGCGAAAAATTCAGCTCTTAACAGGCTTGCCTAGTTGCTTGAAATCGATTTTTCCCCTGAGATATTTCCGGATTAGCTCGGGTATATCATCGATTTTGCTTCTAACCTGTGTCCATGAGTCCCGGTCGCGAAGGGTAACCGTGTCGTCTTTAAGCGTATCATAATCCACCGTTATCCCGACAGGTATGCCGATCTCGTCTGCCCGGGCATACCTCCTGCCAATTGAGCCTGCCTCATCATATTCAGCCATGAAACCCTCATCCGACAGTGTCCTTTGCAATTCAGCAGCCTTTTCAGGCAGTCCGTCCTTGCTCACGAGGGGATAAACGCCAATTTGTATGGGAGCGATGTCTCGCGGGAAGCTTAACACGACCCTGTCGTCCTTGACGCGATAGGCATGTTCAAGGGCCACATAGAGAAGCCTGTCTGAGCCAAAGCTTGGTTCAACAACGTGTGGAATGAATCGTCTTCCCCTCTCCACAGTCTTCTCCTTGGAAATATTCAGATGCTCAGGCAAAACCTTGTATTTCTCAAGAATGAAGTAGCCCTTCTCCTTCAGAGACGATTCAACTTCCTTCGGGTCAGCCTTGGAAATCAATTCTTGAACCTCACTGGCTTCAGCTTTGAAAGCTGGACCAAGCTTCGCCATTATTGGCTTCACAATGATCTGCTCTCTCTCGATAGGTTTCTCGTATTCCTTGAAGACGAACATGTCTACGCAACCGGACTCGCCGTGGCATTTCAAATCATAATCGGTTCTGTAAGCATGTCCGGAAACCTCAACCCATCCCCAACGCTCTACTAGGACTTCTTGATCAAAGCTTTGAAGGGAATAGTGAGCTCTTTCCCAGGGCAGCTTCTCGATGAAACGCTGCTTTTCAGCAGCGACGCCTAATTCAATCAGTAGTTTCTTAGCCAACGCCATGAAAACTGCTTGCCATTCAGCCTTGATGTAGCCCTTCTTCAAAGCATCTTTCAAGGTGATTTCCGTGATTTTTTCTGATTCTTTCAGCCTATCGTCGGCCAACAAAAATCTCAGCTTTTCATTTTCAACCTCTTTCAACAGACAACAGTCAGGTTCTTCTGGGTCAAAGAAGAACTCCAAGTCTGCTATCGTGAATTCCCTCAGTCTCAGCAGGCCCTGTCTTGGCGAAATCTCGTTTCTCAAGGCGTGTCCTATTTGCAAAGCGCCAAAAGGAAGTTTCTCGCGGGCCATCTTGTACAGGCGTTTGAACTCCACGAATATTCCCTGTGCAGCTTCAGGTCTTCCGTAGCCAACGGCGTCCGAGTATGGACCGATGGTCGTTTTGAACATGGTCAAGAAATGTTTTGGTTCACCAAGTTGACCGCCACAGTCTGGGCAGCGAATCTTGAACCTCTCAATGGCCGCCTTTAGCTCTTCCAGGCCTAGTTTTTCAGCCTCAGCCTCGCTGACGTTTGCAAATTCACGGAGCAGGTGATCTGCGCGGAATCTGTTCAGGCATTTCAGACAGTTTGTCATGGGTTCTTTGAAATGCTGAACGTGGCCTGAGGCCTCAAAAACC
>JBGPBD010000071.1:0-4366 GCA_041481045.1 Bathyarchaeia archaeon
CTCTTCTTCAATGAGGAGAGAAGCAATTCAAACCAACGTCAAAGACATTTATCAAGCTCCACTTTTGGGCTTGATTCCATGCTTCTGTGATGTGTTGAAAGCAGAGGGGAACATTATTTTCGTCGAAGAAAAACCTGAACATCCATTCACAAAAATCATGGACGAAATTGCAAGCGAAATAGATCACTTATAGCTAACATAGGCCTCTATTGCCCAGCAATCTTGTTAACCAGCTGATAGATCCTGCAGCCTTTACATCTTTCATATTCTTTTTCTTCACACTCATTGCATATTATGCGACTTAACTCCTTGATCTCCGTATGCATGATCATCGCTCCGCTTTCTTGCCAATACATAGCCGCAGATCAGGTAATATACCGTATTTCTGTCTCGTAATATTCCATACACAAAACTTATACAACTGATGAAACGATCCTAAGGGCTCAAGTACAAAGTGGTGTCCAGAAGCTCTTGAACTACACAGCAATAGTTCTCGCAGGCGGTGCTTCAACCAGACTAGGCAAGGACAAAGGGTTGCTTCCACTGGCAAATAGACCTCTCATCACTTATGTTCTGGACGCAACCAAGTACCTTTTCAAAGAGACACTTGTCGTTGTAAGTTCACAGGTTCAGGCCAAAGAATACGCGAAGTCTGTGCCGTCAGACGTTCAGGTTGTGATCGATTCGAACAACATGCACAGCCCCTTAATTGGTGCATTGACAGGCTTTGAATGTGCACATGGAGAATACTCACTCGTCCTCTCATGCGACACCCCCTTTGTTTCCAAGGAGATTCTTTCACTGTTACTTGAGCTTTGCACAAACAAAAGTGCAGCAATTCCAAGATGGCCCAACGGTTATACAGAACCCTTACAGGCAACGTATTCTACTCGATTGGCAGGAGAGGCTGCAAGAGACGCCCTCAATGAAGGTATGCTTAGAATGCAGGCCTTGGTGGACAACCTACGTGGAATACGTTTCATCTCGACGCTCGTATTACAGCAACTGGATCCAGAGCTTAGAACATTCTTCAACGTAAACACTCTCGTGGACCTGAAGAAAGCCGAAACCATGCTTAGACGTCCGACGAGAAACACATCTTGGTCTTAAAATGATCCATAGCCTGTAGATCGCATGCGATGCCCTTCGAATAGCAGATTCGGCGTCTAGCTTAAGAAAACGCGACTAGCTTTGTTCTCTTCGTCTCTTTGCATATGCTTCTGTCACCGAAAGGAATTTCTCTATGTCACCTTTGGAGTGCGCCGTGCTCAATGCGCCAGTGTGCGTAGGTAAGACAAAAACCCCATTCTCAATCAGGCTTAGGCAATAGTCAACTTGCTTTTTTCTATCTGCCATGGAGGCGCTGTAAGCGTCTTTCACTGGGTTTCTTGTGAAGTGCACATTAAAAAGGGAGCTTATTCCAGTAACCTGCACAGCAACACAATTGGCTTCGAATATCCCTTTCGTTTGTTCTCTAATTCTGTCACCAACCCTGTTAAGATTGTCTATGGATCGACCGTCCTCCAGAATTTTCAAGGTTGTTAAGCCGGCGACCATCGTTATTGGGTTCGCTGCGAAGGTTCCACCATGAAAAGAGAGATGCGGACGTTCATGTAACAGGGGGTTCAATCTTTCCATTATCTCCTTCCGACCGCAAAAAGCGCCTACCGGGAACCCACCTCCCAGAATCTTTCCGAAAACAGTGATGTCAGGTGTCACGTCATAATATTGCTGAGCCCCACCAGCAGCCAAGCGGAAACCTGTAATCACCTCGTCGAATACGAGTAAAATGTCATTGTCATTGCAGAATTGTCTGAGTGCCGTCAAGAATGTCCTTTCCGCCGGGATGCTGCCGCCACTGCCCAGAACAGGCTCAATTATCACTGCCGCGACATCCTTCTCCTTTCTCAGCCGCTCCTCGACTCCCGCAATATCGTTGAAAGGAAGCAGAAGCGTTTCCTGAGTTGCTCCGGTCGTTAACCCAGCAGATTCAGGAATCGAAAAAGGATATTTTACGCCCACATGAAGCGCGTCGTAGCCGCCGTGCCATCCTCCTTCAAATTTCGCGATTTTGCTTTTTCCGCTGTATGCCCGCGCTAGACGAGTAGCGTACATATTTGCTTCTGTTCCTGAATTAGTGAACCTAATCATTTCGACGCCATGAACCATTTTCACGACTTGCTCCGCCAAAGCAATTTCAAGTTCATGAGCTGTCCCATAATGAGTTCCTCTGCTGAGTTGCATTTTAACCGCTTTTACGACAGCTGGCGGGCTGTGACCCAGTATAAGAGCAGTATGCCCCAACCAGAAGTCAACGTATTCGTTTCCATCAACGTCACAAATCTTGCTTCCTCGAGCTCTGGCCGCATAAAATGGATATGGTTCGAAATACCTTATACCGTAAGAAACTCCTGCAGGAAGAACCCGCTTAGCCCTTTCGTATAGCAGTTTGGATTTCTGAGTCCGAGAAATATACCCCGTAGACATTCTGAAACACCACACATCCTTCAGCTTGCACACATCTCTCTATTATCATTTTCAATGCTTTTCCAACCTACGAATAGAAGCCACAATGACTTGCCATGCTCCAACTTTCTGCCACAACAATCAACACATGAGAAAACGAGGCATCTTGACTAACTGGCAATCAAAAAACTGCACCCCTTTGGAATTTCGATCTAACCAGCAAAAGATGCAGTACATAATCAGAACGCTCAGGGAAGTTTCAACAAAACATGCATTCAAAAGCACAATTCAGAGAAAGCTTCTTAAGCGAAGTCCACAAAGACGGATTTTTAGTCATTCTCGCGTATAATTTCGGAGACCACATGATGAGTATTGAGAGAAATCTGATTATCACGGTTCTGAAACTGACCAAGAATGGCGCTGCTTCACATGGACTAGTAAAAAGGGAGTCAAGGATACCAGACTGTTTTGCCGAGAAATTGTTGCATATATTACAAAATCAAGGTCTAATTTATGTTGGAAGAGACTACATCGAAGTAGACAGCTACAATCGCCTAAAACTAGCTGTCCGCGCCATAGGCCTGGGAGCAGATTCTGAAGTAGTGAGCAGTTTTCTTCAATGGAAGGAGTTTGAAGCCATAGTTGCTTTAACTCTCGAAGCAAATGGCTATCTCGTTACCAGAAATTTGAGGTTTAAGCATGCAGGGCGAAGATGGGAAATCGACATCATCGCGTGCAAAAAACCAATAGCAATATGCATTGACTGCAAACACTGGCACCATGGGATATCTCCTTCAACGTTGAAGACTATTGTCAAGGAGCAAATTGAAAGAGCAAAAGCATTTGCGGATTCTCTGCCAAGCCCCAATATTAGGACAGAATGCGTCACATGGAATGAACTTCAGATAGTTCCAGCTATTCTTTCACTTGTAGCCAGCAACCTCAAATTCCTTGAGAACGTGCCTATAGTACCGATTCTTCAATTGCAGGATTTCTTGACTCAACTGCCTGCTTACGGTTACTCATTGAAGCATTTCTCAGTAACAAGTGGCCATTTCAAGAATCGGCTTTCTCGCAAACCTTAGAGCTGGATAAAGGCTGGAAACGAATATTGCGGCCAAAGCAACAGAAAGCCAGGCGGCGATTTCCACGATGGTGCTGCTTGTTACGAATGGTTCTGGAATCAATATCAGCAAAGTGACTATTATTCCCACCGCAATCCCAGTTGACCAACTTGCGAGCAAGACAATCAAGTTCTGGGCCGTAACAATCTTAATTACTGCTCTAGGCTTGGCTCCCACTGCTCTGAGGATTCCAAATTCCTGACGTTGCTCGTTGATTGTCAGGAAGACGTAGCTTATCATACAAAGCGCCGCTGCGCACAGAGATAGAATTGGTACAAGCATAATTGTGGACCAGAAACCGCCAAGAAAGCTCAACTGCTTGTTCAAAGCCTCATCAAGTTGAACGATCTCAAGCTCAGAATCCGCTTCCTTGACAGTTGTCGTTATGTTGTTCAAGATTTCCTTCCGGTTTGTTACAGAATCAACTCTAACCATAATGACGTTGAATCCTGACGTACCTGTAACGCTTTGTAAAACCGGCAATGGAACGTAGGTCACATTCCCGTTGTTGATAGGATCCAGACAGACTCCCACTATCTGAAAGCTCTTATTGAACGCTATTACGTTCTGGACCAACGGCTGAGAGAACACGCTCAAAGCCAGAGTATCGCCTATTACGGCGTCTGCAGTCTGGTTGTCTCTTAGAAAATCACCTTCTAAGAACCATTCGCCGACTACGTTTGCCGGGTCAACGCCTTCTATAAGTGAGGTGCCTTCGCGATTGTCCCCAACCGATTTTGTTTCTCCAGTCTGTTCACCAAAAACAAAGCCTTGAA
>JBGPBD010000072.1:0-4348 GCA_041481045.1 Bathyarchaeia archaeon
ATGTATTTCCAGTCTTCAAGTCTGGCACGCGCTTTTTTGGCGCTTTCGAAAAACTTTTCAGGGTCGGCGATCTTGACACCTTTGCTTCCACTAACTGTGATCGCCTTCAAATGCTTTGAACCGAGTACTGCTCCAGTTCCTGTTCGCCCTGCAGCGTGTTTGAGTCCTGTTCTAACGTTGGCTATGCGAACGAGGTTCTCTCCTGCTTGACCGATGCAGACTGTTTGAACCTCATCGTCCTTGAGTTCCTCTCTTATTGCTTTCTGCGTCTGCCATGTGTCGAGGCCCCACAGGTGCTTTGCGTCTCTCAGTTCGACGCAATCGTCTATGATGTTCAGATACATCGGTTTTTCTGACCTTCCAGAGATCACTATGTGATCGTATCCTGCGAACTTGAGTTCGGGAGCCCAGTGACCTCCACTGTTGCTGTCTCCCAAGAAGCCCAAAGGAGATTTTGTTGTAACGTTGAACCTTCCAGTCCCAGCCGCGATGGTTCCTGTTAGGGGGCCAGTGCCGAAGATTACCCGGTTTTCAGGGTCAAAAGCGTCTGTTTTTGCTTTGACCTCATCAAACAGGATCTTATCATTTATGCCCCTACCGCCAATGAATTTGACTCTGAGTTCCTCAGGCAAGGGTTGCTTCTCGATTTTCCCGTCCGTAAGATTTACTCTGAGTATTGTTCCAGCCCAACCGTACATAACCGTCTCACTCATTCGATCAAACTTGAGTTAGTACGATAAACAAAACGCGCGTCATATAAATTCTTGGTTCTTTTGAATTCAAAAAGGAAACGCGAAAGAGGAGCAGAAAACAAATAACTCAAACCGATGCACAGTCTGGTCATTCGTCAACAGCGCCGATTTTCTTGGCAAAATCATCAATCTTGACCATGTGAAAGTCAAGTCCCATTTCGCGAGTACTGAAACCCATGGCAAGTCCAATCAATTGAGAACAGTAGACTACTGGAATCTTGTAGCTCTTGTTCCACTTCCGTGAGATCATAATTTGCCCTAGGTCAAATTGAAGAAAACAATATGGACACACAACGACCAGACATTCTGCACCGACGTTCGCGAGGTCTCGAAGCTTTTTCTCCGCAAATTCAAGTGAAACATCCTCATTAATAGGGCGGGCAAAGGCGGCACAACACGTCATTTCACTGGGATAGGAAACAACCTCTGCCCCTAGGGCACTTACGAGTTCCTTAAGGGAATGGGGATCTTTCGCATCGTCGAAATCTTCAAGTTCAGGAAAAATGTGACAGCCGTAGTGCACGGCAATCTTCGCGTCTTTAAGGGGGACTTTGACATGTTTTCTTATTTCATCCGCGCCAATGTCTTCATACAGGACCCGAAGAATACTCTTCACTGCAATCTTGCCCTTGAATGACTTGCCGATTTCTTTCAGGTTCCGATTTATGTTCCGTCTCAATCTCTCGTCGGCTTTCAGGTCTTTGTTGGCTTCGAACAAGGTTTCGTTGCAACCGTTGCACAAAGTGAGGATGTCAAGTCCCTTGCTTTCTGCTAAGGATATATTGCGAGCGGCGACTGAATACCACATGTCTTTGTTCAGCATCTGCATTGACAGTGGTTCGGGGCAGCATGCAAATCCGCTCATTCTTATCAGTGAAATGCCCAACGCCTCAAGAACTTTCAGACTAGACGCTTCAAACTGAGGAAACCGTGCGGGTATTGTACAGCCTGGAAAGAAGGCATACTTTTTGATCAAATCTCTTCCTTCAGCGATTTGCACAATCCAGTCGCTTTGGCGAGCTTTTTGATTTCAATCCTGTCAGAGCTGGAAATCTTGGGAAGGCCTAGTTGCCGTCGCCTCTTCAACATTGGATCCGTGACAGTTATGGTGCTCCCGTTTTCGACGACCAAAGAAGCAAGACTCTTGCAGTTTTCAAAGAAATTTGGTACATTTATCTCCTTAAAAATCAATGCCTGAAACTCAAACGCGAAAGAAGGTCGCGCTTTTTCTTTCATTATCTTATTGACTATCGACTTATGACTCATTCTTTCGTCTCGTGACTCTTTGGTCTTGGCCAGACAGATTGTTTCCTATTAAACATTTGGAGAATACTTAAATAAATCACGGCGTTAGCAGATCAAGGACTCGAGAATGACGAAGATCCTTGTTATCGATCCAGAAAAGTGTGCTGGTTGCAGAACGTGTGAAGCAGTCTGCAGCTTTTATCATGAGAAAGAATTTAATCCTGTGAAGGCAAGAATCCACGTGCTAAAGTGGGAGGACGCCGGTTTAGACGTACCCATGGTCTGCCAACAGTGTGAGTCACCCATCTGCGAGACCGTATGCCCCATGAAGGCAGTTTCGAGAGACAGTAAGACGGCTGCAATGCTGATAAACTATGATCTTTGCATTGGATGCAGAATGTGCATGATGGCATGCCCCTTCGGAGGTCCATCGATAAACCCTGAAACCAGAAAAACCATTAAATGCGACCTCTGCGACGGCGATCCACAATGTGCAAAGTTCTGCCCGACAGGAACGATTGAATACAAGAACGCCACAAAAGCAACATACAAGAAGAAGAAAGAAGCAGCGAACAAATTGGGCGATTTGATAGTAAGACTAGCAACTCCCTAATTCACAGTGTTCTGCTGCATCTTTTTTGTTGCTTGTTAGCCTCCGGTAACGGGAAATGTGAAGATTACCGAGTCGCCATGCGCAAGGACCACATGTGCCCTTTCTTTGAACTGATCTAAAGAACGCCCGTTTACAAGGATCAAAACGTGGGGTTTTATGTCACCAGTTTGCGAATCAAGAATTTCTTTTTTCAGCACTTCTCCATATTTCTCGATCAACTGGTCCATCAAGTCCTTGAGGGTGGCGCCTTCGGAGAGTGACAAGTCCTCTTTCTTTTTACCTGTGACCACCGAGAAATTCACAAGATACCTCACAGAGACGCTTATCAAAGTTTTCCAACTCATGCCATCTCACAAATGAGTTTTGATGAATAAAAGGACTATGTTCCATAACGACTCAGGCACCTTTTGGTGTGAACATCCCCAAGAAATAGAGCGGGACAAAAACACTGGTCTCGCAACTATACCTCTCGCACACTCTCTTCTGTGTTGAATATCTAGTTTTCGAAGCGATTTTCCCGCAAGTCAGCTGTTCCTTATCTTCACGGCAAGTCCACCATAACGCTTACTTGTAAGTGTACTTCAATCTCTGCTTCGGAGGGCTAAGAAGGTATGAGTATGGAACTTGCTCTGACCTTTGCGCTAGCTGCCTCTTTCTGCTATGGCATAAGCAAATTCTTGATAAAAAAAGCGAACAACGTTAATCCTCTTGTAAGCGTGCTCTACACCTTCCTGCTTGCACCGCCTATTCTGCTATGCTTTGCACTATTCAATGGCGACCTCTCAATTTCATACAGATTTGACCCATTAACGATTACGTATCTAGCTTTGGCAGGTGTCTTCTATTTGGCAATAGGTAGAATCTTCGCTTACTCTAGCATCAACCTTGTTGGTGCAGCAAGGGCAA
Organism: Bathyarchaeia archaeon; assembly: GCA_041481045.1. Classification (GTDB taxonomy): domain Archaea; phylum Thermoproteota; class Bathyarchaeia; order Bathyarchaeales; family Bathycorpusculaceae; genus DASPTR01. The sequence continues at coordinate 3,517 of JBGPBD010000072.1, forward strand.
GTCAGCTGACTAGCACGCAGATTATTTTCTCATCCATACTCAGCGTTGTCTTTCTACAAGAACAGATGAGTCTAAAACTCGCTGTCGGAACGACAATTATCTTCCTTGGTTTGATCCTCATATCGTTTAGCAACGCTAAATGCGAAGGAAAAGACATCATTCCTTCTAACAGATTCCGCAAAGGAGTATTCTTGGGTCTCGTCGGCGGAGTTTTATGGGGAGCATCTCAACTCTTTCTTAAAGAAGGCGGTCGCGGCCTGAAGTCGTCAACCATTGCGAGTCTAATATCGTATCTTTTCGCGATTTTGGTTCAGGGTTCGATCGTACTCTTTTTTGCAAGGAAGGAATTCAAACGTGAGAAGATGCAGACAATCTTCTTGTTTGCCGCGGGAATAGTCTCAACATTCGCTGTGCTCGCCCAATACTCAGCCCTGCGCATAGCGGATGTGGTATGGGTCAATCCCATCATAAACACGAGCCCACTGATAACGCTAATTGCTTGTTACTTATTGATCCAGAAGGTGGAATCCATCAACAAAAAAGTCATCTTCGGAGCCCTTGCAGTCGTAACTGGCGCCATTCTAGTTGCCATCTAGCATAGTCATATGCAATGGCATTTGTATGAACAGATATGCAAAATGGGACCAAAGAAGAAATCAGAAAAAGCCATGGAATTTTCGTAACTTTTATTTGCATGTCCGAGTGCTTACCCTAGATGTGTGAGATCTATGACCAAGGTAGTTGTTGTTGGTGGCGGGTGGTCCGGCTTCGGAGCAGCCATAGCGGCGGCCAAAGCAGGCGCCGAAGTTACATTGCTGGAAAGAAGCGACAT
>JBGPBD010000073.1:0-4329 GCA_041481045.1 Bathyarchaeia archaeon
ATTGAAAAGGCCTTCTCCATTTCCACTCCCATTTTCGAAAACGTCTCTCTCAGTTCTTCCGCAGACGCAGAAACGCCTTCTCTTGCCCCTTTTTCCGTCCTGGCACCACAATTGGAACAAAAATAGTCGTCTTCAGATGTCTTCTTCCCACATTTGCGACAGAACGCCATAAACGTCATCTTTGCCAAACAAGCTAAAGTGCAATTTAAGCATTACCGAGTTGACCGCCTCCAAAGCAAAGAGAAATGCCGTCTCAACATCAATACGCACTAAGACTTGACGCGATCCTTTCTTTCATGCAGATCCGTTCAACCTAGATCAAGCATTTTTCAGAACTAGCTTTGAAAGAAATGAAGGGTAAGACCTGATTTTGTGCCCGAAGTTTTCTATCTGGATCCTTTTATGACTATGGTTTCGGAAAGGTAGTTGAATATTCTCTGGCTTCTCCTCGGGTACAGTGCCCATCCTAGTATGCAGTCAAGCGGGAGCAAGAATGCTTTCCCTACGCTTTCCATGGCTGCTTGACCCATATTTATGTGGTCACCGTTCGTTTTCGCTACTCGAATCCGCATAAGCATCTTGCCAATCGATTGCCCGTAGATTCCATCCATTAACATCCAATACAAGAAGTGGACCACGTTAGTAAGTCCAAAATCGACGAAGGGAATCCAACGGGGCACGTTTGGCACCCACACGTATCCCGGCCAGCCTATCCAAACGAAAAGCTGTACCGATCCAATAATGGCTCCGATGATAAGGACGTCTATCAACCATGCAATGAACCTTTCACCCCAATAGGCCAGTCTAAGCTCCGTTACACTTTCCACGGGAGTTCCGCATTTAGGACAGAAAGTCGCTCCTTCAGGCAACTCGTTTCCACATTTCTTGCAATAGGCCATTATTCAATCTTCCCATTTGCAGAGTTGTTTGACCAAGTATTTATTTCTCTTCCGCAAATCTCTACAACGGTACACATAGATAATACGCTTTCAGCAATCAGACTCCAACTTGAACAAGCAGAAGAATATGAAATGAGGTTTTTGACGTCGCTCACGTGACGAGTTCATGAAGCTTGTTGACTTTCAACGCCCTTCTGATTTCCATAGCTATGCGGTCGCCTGTGCTTAATCGTCTCTGGTATTTGGCGTTAGCATATTGCGAACCCAAGCCCATGTGAACATTCGTGCCCCCACCATGCCTCAGGGCTACATCCTGCGTTACCGGAATGTGCATGTAAGGATCCCGTTTGTCAGGCACGTCATACAATCCGTAGTCAACTGAGGTTTTGGCCTCCGCGCCTCCAGTGAAGTCCAACTTGGCCGCTGGTTTGAGTTCATATTTGGAAACGCGGTCCCATGTGATCAACGTCTGCAAGCACCATGCGCCTATTATTCCTGGACTCGCATGTTCTCGGCATGCCAGCAGGAATCTGTCCGCATAGCGGTGCAGGTCCTTCAGCAGAGATTCTCTGAGGCTTAGGATGGCATGGGCAGTAACCTCGAACGACGGTACCTTCTTTATCTTGTTTTGAACGTCCGTTGGAAGCCTCTTCAAGCCGTCAAGAATTGTTTCTCTGCGCTCATCGATTGATAGGAACTGATTCGCGAGGCAGATCCTGGCTTCTTCTAGGTTCACGTTGTAAAGTTTCGCAAACCAGTCGTCAGTGTCTCCCCACTCGCATTTGGAGTCTAACGGCGAGAAGAAGAAGTTGAAGTTTGCATGTGGTCCAAGCACGATCTGCTCCACGCGACCCTTTTCCAGGGCTTCTTTGCTCAGGTTTCCGGCTTTCACTTCCCTCGCAACTTTCTCTTCTAGGTCAGCTGAATCGGCGGCGAAGATAAATTCTCTTTCAAATGTTCTGTGAGCATGCTCGGCCTTCAAAATCATAGGCTCGTCTATCAGCTCCTTGAAGGTTATTCCGCCTTTGTGAACATCGTAATGATAGGCTTTCGGCGTTGGAATCCCAGCTTTTTCAGCGAACCAGTAGTAGTCCTTTTCAAGTTCCCCTCTGTTCTCTATTTTCAGAAGAGTTCTAGAGCCCAGTATTGGCACGCCGTAGTTGTTTTCGATTTCACTGCAGTATTCGTCTCCGCCGACGTAAACTGCAAATGCCCTATTCGTGATTTGCATGCATTCTAGGTCAACAAGCTCGTCGACATACTTCAGAATATCAGAGTACTTGTCCAAGATGAGTATGATGCTTCTCCATTCGCCCTTTTTCTTTATGTCCTTAGGGTCATTCACGATGCGCAAGTCTCGCCTCACTAGGCCGGGCAAATTCTCGACGATTTCATTTGGTTTGCCGACCATCGGGTTTTGAAGGTAGATTCTAGCTCTGCCAGGAGTCGTGTAGATTATGCTTCGCACACCATAGTTGCGTTGACCCTGCCAAGCGTCCAGGGCTGAATGAGAACCCAAGTTCAATCCAATTGGCTCTTTGTATCTTTTGACTATCTGTTGCATTTCTTCCCTTTTGATGACCATGTAGTCCACCTGAATAGCTAAGCAATAGAAACAGCGGATTTTTAAGCTTTCTTCGTTGAATCGAGGAAGTTGATCGTAGAGTTTTCTTCCATAGTTCTCTTCTATTTTCTTTTTACATATGGTGTTATAAGAAAAGCTAGGTTTTCCACAGTTGGGAGAAGGGAGTTGGACGACGCCTTCGGCTGGCTTTTCATTGACAACAAGCCACTACTCTATGAGATGAAGCGTGTGGCAAGGCAGTCTCAAGTGGAAGCTTGGCTTGACCTTGTCCAAGTTCTCAAGGAGTTAGGCATCGAAAGACCAGCCGAAGGCAAGATGTCATCAAAACAAACAGGTTATGTCATTTAGAGTGCACAGACGTCTAACACATTGCAGAAATTCTCACGTGTCTTTTCCTTCTTGTAGCGTTTCAGTGCCTCTGCAATAGCCTTCCTGTCTGTTGCACCCAGTTTTTCAGCGATTTTCTCTGCGGTTTCGCTGCCTATGAAGAGGAATTGGCAAATGGAAGTAACATTAGACGGTCTTCGGCCCAAGCTTGCAGATTCGAAATCCACGATGAAGGATTTGTCTTCTTTATCTACTATTATGTGCTTGGGTGCATGGCTCAGTTCCCCATGATCCAGATTGACCTTATCAAGTCGCCAACATTGCTCCAGTATCTCCCGCAAAACATTGCCTATTCGCGCCTTGCTACGTTTCCCGTTCAGCCATCTTGGAAGAAGCTCACCATCGATAAACTGCATACACAGAAAGTTCCTGCTTACTCCCAATAGCCTTGGCCCTACTTGAACCGAATTTGCCTTTTTCAACAGCTTTGCCTCGTCTTGCATCCTTGTACGGTCAGCATCAACCCTTCGAATTTTCAAGGCAATCACATGGCGATTCTTATGAGCCAACACAACTATTCCGACACAACCTTTGCCTAGCACTCGCAAATTGAAAGCCTGTTTTCCGCCGACAAATTCCAAGGCACTAATGCCCATTCTTTCAAGTTCTTTCATGCGTCTCTTGAGTTCAGCCTTCCTGGCCCTTGGATAACATACCACAGATGCATACGGCTCTGCGACCAGTTCTGCAACAGCAGGCATGGTACTAGTATCCATGACTGCAGACTTAAGGCTAAAGGCAATCCAGTGTCAAAGGGCCAACCCGTTAAAGCGTTTAACGACCGTATCGTCAGACCCTCGTTCAATCCCCTCCGACCTTGACATGGACTAGAACGAAAAGGCAAATTTCATACTACTGACTAAACACTGTATGTAAGAAGAAGGGATTGTTTGCGGGGCTAACACAATAATGCCAAGGTTCAGACAGATAGGCGAAATAATGAAGCTCATGAACAACAAAGAGCGTATCCGCAACATCGGCATCGTTGCGCACATAGATCATGGAAAAACGACGATGACTGATTCTTTGTTGGCTGAAGCGGGACTATTGTCGTGGCAGGTGGCAGGTTTAGCCAGAGCCCTAGACTATCTTGAGGAGGAGCAGAGACGCGGGATCACAATGAAAACCGCAAATATCTCTTTGATCCACGAAACCGACGACCAGCCCAACGTTATCAACTTGATCGACACCCCTGGCCACGTTGATTTCACGGGAAAAGTAACGAGGGCACTGCGAGCCACAGATGGAGTCGTGGTGGTTGTCGACGCCGTAGAAGAAGTGATGGCCCAAACGGAAACCGTCGTTCGCCAGGCCCTATGGGAGAGAGTGAAGCCAATCTTGTTCATCAACAAGATTGATCGCCTGATCAACGAGTTGAGGCTTGAAGCTGAAGGAATTCAGAGAAAACTGGCACACATAATAACTGACTTCAATAACCTGATCGAGATTTACGGAGAA
>JBGPBD010000074.1:0-4324 GCA_041481045.1 Bathyarchaeia archaeon
ATATTTGTAATAGAAACGTTTACCCTTATCATCTAAACCATCGAGGATATCAAAACGTCGCGTGATTTAAACATGCTCGTTTTCGGCGTGTTTGTATCGCGTAAAACCACAATGTCCACAAGTGTATCGGTTGCCATGATCAGCCATGAAGTATCCTGTTCCGCAGCGCTCGCAAGTGGGTCGTAAACGCTGAACCTTGTCCTTATCTACCTTGTAGAGCGTGAAAATGCCCTTTTCTTTCTTCTTTTTCTTCTCCGGCCTTGCAGTTTTCTCAGGCTTTTCCGGCTTCTCTGGTTTTACTTCCTCTTTAGGTGGCTGTTCTGGCGCCTTCTCAACTTTCTTAGGCGGTTCCGCCTTCTTCGACATGTTTACTCCTTCTTCTTTTCTACAGGTTCTTTGGTTTCCTTAGCTTCCTTAGTTTCGGGCTCTTTTGTCTCCTTGTCCTTTTCGTCGGGGATGTTCCTTTTCACAATGTATTCTGGCTCTATTAGTTTCGCTTGTTCGATAGTTTCGTAAATGTTTGCCGTTCCGAAGGCTGTATGCGTACCTGTTTTGGTCTCGAATTTCTTGACGAAAACAACATTTACGTCCGTTTTTATTGCTGAAGCAATTGCCTTTCTGATCTCTGGCCTGGATGGCGTGGTGCCAATCTGTTCATGCTCGACTTGAAAGCTGACTTCTTTTCGTTTCAGCATTGGATTCTGCTTCTCTGACAGCACTTTGATTTCCATGACCTTTCCTCGCGTGTGGTGGTGACTTGATGCAATACGTTCCTATTTAGCTTTTCTAGCATTCTGCATAGTGTTCAGTATCTCAGAGATTTCAGTCCTTTTAGCCTGTGTTACTTTGATCACGACGATGCCTTCATAGGGTTGACCATAAACGACAAGGGAGTTTTCAGGAGCATAGAGCACGGCGACTAATGCTAGTAGGTCCTCTTCTCCATCCACAACTATTTGGATGCGGTTGCCATTCCCAAAAGAGTCTCGGACTGCTGTGATTGCTTCATCTGTGATTGTTGCTTTGGGATTCTGGACATGCAGGGTTTCTTGTGCTGTTGACGCAAATGGCCTTGCGTGTTTCCTCATCGATTTGTTGTCTATTATTGATAATTTCGGAAGGATTTGGCTTCTCTCAAGGTTCTTTGAGACGGTGTCTCCTACTGCCACTATGCATGGTGGCTGTTCTTCTCTTATCACGTCTTTGAGTCTATTCGTGGTTTCGACAAAGGAGCCGCGGATGAGCGTACCCAAGGGGTCTTTAAGCTTTGCACGCATTTCAGGCGGCAGGCTATACGCGATAGTCATTTCATCTGACCTTTAACGCGTATCGTCCTTTCTTCTTGATGTTCATGGCTTTGGCTATAGCTGAGCCTTCGGGTTCGAATACTATTACTAGTCCACTGAAATCATCGCTGAGACCTGATGTTTTACATTTCGGGCAGACGTTTTCTTTAGTCAGGGAATGGCATGTTGGACAGGCTTTTTCACTCATTGCTTTTCGCCCTTTTTCTGAGGTGCACTTTCAGGTGACTTTTTTTGCGCCAGCTCTGCTATCTTCTGTGTCTCGTGTTCGATCCAATCTATCTTGCCAAGAAAGGGCTGCCTAGCCGTTACGCCTATCTTCCCAGAGCTTCCTGCTCTGCCGAGTGAAACTGCAGTTATCCGCACTCGAACTTGGTCTCCCGTCATGAGTTTCCTCTTCGTTTCTTTTCCTTGCAGGACGCTCTGTTTTTCATCGTAAGAAATGAAGTCGTCCATAAGTTGTGAGACGTGGAGCAGTGCATCAACAGGTCCTATCCTTACGAAAGCTCCAAAATCAGCAATCTCTACCACTTCTCCCTCTAGAACTTCTTGAATCTTGGGATAAAATGTTAGTAGCGAGAAGCTCACCTTGTGGTATGTTGCCCCGTCACCTGGAATTATTTTTCCAGTAGGACTTACTTTCACATTTGTTACGGCTATGACATAGCCTAATTCCTCGCTGACTACTCCCTCATATTTTGCCTTTACTTGCTGGTGTCCAACTGCCTCTAGTGGGTTCCCAAACGTTTCCGGCGGAATGCGTATGGTGTCTTCTCGTGTTATAAGTTTAAACAGGGTCATAACCTCCCGTCAATCTCTAAGCGTGACTTTTGCCTCACATAAATGACTGGCACATTTATATTTCTTAGCCTCTTTCTCAACTGTATATCGTTAGTGAATACCGGGGAACGCCATTCGGAGGCTGCAGTGAATATATCATCATCGGGGGAACCTCCAGTCTGTTCCACGTCGACAAGCTTGCATTTTTCAGCAAGCTTCAACGCGTAGCTTGCCTCCTTTCGCATTTTCGGGGAGTCTGCTTCGGCCATTCTTTCGATTTCGCGTCGAACAGGAGAGATTAGAATTGGTTCAAAATTCCTGTTCAACAGTGCTTTAAGTTCTTGAAATATGTCTATTTTGAACTGAAGCTGGACGAATAGGGCATTTGAATCTAAAATCACTTTCAGGGTCTTCTTGGTTAAGGTGGTCTTTGACATGCCTATTTTATCAGTCCGTACCCTATTAGTCTCCATCTGCCAGCTATTTTTCTGCTTATGGCGACTCTTGACCCTGTCTGAGCACAGACTGGACGGACCAGCTTTGTCGTAGCCGCAGCTTTGGTTACAGAGGAAACTTTTCCAACGGTTATTGCGGCACCAACGTGCAGGAGCAAGGTTTCATTCATTCCAACTTCTTCGATTTTCGTGAGCTCTTTTGTTCCAACTGCTTGCTCAAGTATATGTGTTTCCATGGTGAGTTCAAAGAGTGTCGGGGGTAACATGCCTGACTTTCCGGCAATGTTTCCTGTTAGGCCATCTGCCTTTGAGCTTGATGGGTCCAGCAGTGTGCCAACGCCTAGTAGTCCTCCGCAGTGGGCTTCATCTACGTTCTTGCCACCAGCTTGTAAGCTAACGATTTCGCTGATTAGTGGATCGTAGTTGTTTTTTCCCTCTTTTTCTGTGAGTATTCCAGGTCGGATTTCTATTTGGTCGCCGACCGCAATTTTTCCTTGGAGCACCGTGCCTCCTATTATTCCGCCTTCCAGCTTGTCGATTGGGGTGCCCGGTTTGTTGATGTCGAATGAGCGGACGATATACATCAGCGGTGGCTTTGTCTCGTCTCTCTTTGGGGTTGGTATGAACTGTTCCATGGCTTGGATTAGAACGTCTATATTTACCCTGTGTTGTGCCGAGACCGGGAGTATGGGTGCATTTTCAGCCACTGTTCCCTTGACAAACCTTTTGATCTCATCGTAGCTCTTGTGTGCTCTTTTTTCGTCAACGATGTCTATTTTGTTCTGGACGATGACGATGTTGTTTATGCCAATGACATCTGCGGCAGCTAGGTGCTCTCTTGTTTGGGGTTGAGGGCAAGGTTCATCTGCAGCTATAACAAGCAGTGCTCCGTCCATTATCGCTGCGCCAGAAAGCATCGTTGCCATTAGCGCTTCATGGCCTGGAGCATCAACAAAACTGACCGCTCTTGCGAAGGTTGCTTTTGAGCTGCAGTTGGGGCACACCGGTTGTGTTGAATAGTTTTTCGGTGGTTCACAGTTTGGGCACTTGTAGATTGGCATGTCAGCATAACCTAGCTTGATTGTGATTCCCCTTTTCAGTTCTTCACTGTGCCTCGACGCCCAAACGCCAGTTAATGCCTGCACCAAAGTTGTCTTGCCATGGTCAACGTGACCCATTGTGCCAATGTTCACTTCAGGCTGTTTGGGCAAGGCCTTGTTCTTTTCGCTGCTCATTCTTCATTGTTCCATCGATTTTTCGGATTATTGGAAGGATTAACTAGGGAAGTTAATAAGTCTTAAGAGGATAATCATGCCTTGTTGGTTGACGCCTGGGCTTCTTTCTCTGCTTCTTTCTGGGGAGGTTTTTCTTTCCTTTCCTTTGGTTTTTTTCCCTCTTTTGCCTTGACCTTCTCGACGATTTTCATGTTGATTTGTACTATCTCGTCTGTTACTACGTTTCCTCGGACTGTCTTGCGTCTTCTCTCCCCGTCAGTATGAGGGTTGAAGCCTACTCCTCCGCTTAATATCACTCTTCTTCTGACGCCACCGTGAACGCTGGGTCTCATTGGAAACCCATCCTTGTCTGAACCGCCCGTAATCTGCACTTTTTGTCCAGGCAAGTCTGCGACTGACCCATCTATTACTTCTCCTATTCTTCTGCCGATCAACGGCGAGGTGCGGTTTTCCTCGAGTTCAACTACCTTTGAGGTTCCTTCTTCTGGGTCTGAAACGATTAACTTGAACTTGGCCATTCGTGATGAACGCTCCAGTAGTGGTATGAAAA
>JBGPBD010000075.1:0-4315 GCA_041481045.1 Bathyarchaeia archaeon
GCGTTTGCGCAATAAGCTGGGAAAATGAATTTCAACGCTTCAATGACTACCTGTATCAATTCCATCTGCGCGACCATCAATGAGCTGCGTATTCAAGCATTCCTGACTTTTCAATTTTTAGGTAGCAGACGGGGCTTTGGACTTTAGGCTTCTCCAAAATAGCTCTAATTACCTGCCGGTTTTCAGTGGGCCTCAAGTCCATAATTGTATCCGCCCAGAACTTCAGGACTCTTGGGGCAACGGGCTCCACGCCCACAGACTCTTCGTTAAACGCAGTTCGAACTTGGCTTGTCACCAGCACTACGATTTTTTGAAGCTTAGCAACTTGAGCCAAACACGCTGACTGTCTGTTTAGCTCACGGTTCAATTCAAACGTTTTTTTCGGAGACTCAGCAATTTCGAACCGATAAAGCGACGTGATGGTGTCAAAAACCATGAGTCCAACTTTTTCGGTTATGTAGTCAGCAGATCGGTCTATGATCAGTGTCTGCTCTCGGAAATTGCTCGGCCTCATCAGAACTGTCATTTCAGCAATCATTGCAAAATCCTTGGGTGTGATCTGAGACAGTCTTTCTGCCGAAAATGTGCCATCACAATCCACGAACAACGTTTTATAACCTTGTCTTGCACAGTTCACAGCATACTGCATTGCCATGAGCGTTTTTCCCGTTTCTGGTTCGCCATAGATCAGATTGATAGTTCCAGATGAAATGCCGCCTCCCAGAATCTTGTCGATTACTTTGCAACCTGTTAGGATTTTTCTTGGCAAACCAATGCACGTCAACTAATATAAGTCACGAAACTAATAATTTGTTTGGCTTTCAGCCACAAGATAGGAAAATAGCATGAAGGCGAACATTGCTGTCGTAACAGTTTCAGGAAAAGCCTATTACCTCATCGTTAACGAACTTCGAAAGAGAAACATACCCTTCTTGAGCCTGACTCCGAACGAATCTATACCGGTAGAAGTTAAGGTTGTGTTAACTACAGAAAAAGAGAAACACCTAATAAACCATGAAAAAATCTTAGTGTACAATGAAGATGTGGACGTAGAAGCAATGATTGACAATGCGGTGCAAACGGCTCAAGGAAAAGAAGGTTGCGAGAAACTCGTCATAGGCATCGACCCTGGCGAAGCACTTGGGCTCGCTGTTTTAGCAGACGGGAAAGTGATCAAAACGGAAACCTTTTCCAGCGTTCGAGAAACATTGGAAAAAGTGAGGAACATAGTCAGGAGCTTTGGGAATATCCCCTTAACCTCGATTTCAGTCAAAATCGGCGATGGAGTCCCCACATACAAGCGGGAGCTTCTGGAAGCATTGGATGAAGCACTGCCTCAAGGCATAATGTTGGAAAGCGTGGACGAAGCTGGAACAAGCCGATACCAGAATGAAAGCAAGAACAGAAGAGAACTGAAAGACGTGATTTCGGCGATAAAAATAGCTGGAAGAAACGGACACGAATTTCAACGGAGGAAAGCAAGTGAACCGAATAGTTGAAAAAGGAAAGACTCTCTTAGTTGACGGACCGGCCTCAGTCTCCGTCACCTCGGGCCAGGTGGAAGTGTTCGGACTAAAAACAAACGTCGCAAATAAGATTGTTATACGTGAAGGAAAAAGGCTGCCTTTTGCAGTTAATGAGACAGCAGCGTTCAGCATTTCGCTCGCGGAGAAAGGCAGCATGGAGGAAGTTGACGGAAATACGGTTCCGGCCTCATGGGTCAAGGCGTACGAAGACGTGTCAAACTTGCAGGTCAAACCTGCTACTGTGATGGTGTTGGGCAACGTTGATTCTGGAAAAACGAGCTTTTGCACGTATCTGATAAATAGGCTTTTGGACAAGAAAAAGAAGATCGCCGTTTTGGACGGAGACCTAGGTCAATCTGATGTGGGTCCCCCATGTACAGTTTCCTACGCTTTTGTCACGAAACCCATAACTGACCTGTTCGGTCTTCAGGCAAAAAACGCCATTTTTATAGGCGCCACTTCACCTAACGGCACTGCTGACAGGGTAGTAGATGGCCTGATCCAGCTGAGAAATGAAATAACAGCCAATAGTCCCGATTTCATTGTTGCAAATAGTGATGGATGGACAGATGGGGAAGAGGCAGTCAAGTACAAGGTTCGGCTTGTCGAAAAGATTAATCCAGACGTGCTTCTCTGCCTTCAGCAAAAGGACGAGCTAACCCCGATCTTAAGCAGTCTGGAAAAGTTCAGAAAAATCGCTGTAGAATCTCCTTCAGTCATCAGTCAAAGAACTGGAGAAAAACGCAAGAATCTACGTGAGTTGGGATACAAAAAATACTTGAGAAACGCAAAGGTGCAGTCATTTCCACTCAGCTGGCTGAGAATTGAAGACAACGAACTGTTCGGGTTGAGCAAAACATACCAGAACCCCGCGATTGCAGGGAAAATCTACAACCTTCTCGGAATGAAACCGCTACACTTCGTAGAACAAACCGATAGAATCTCAGTAATTATCGGCAAAAGACGCTGGATCAACGCGGATAACCTGAAGAAAGTTGAAGAAGAAATGAAAAAGAAAGTTGTAGTAATTCGCAAAGGAGAAGAAGAAGGGTTGCTGATAGCCTTGCACAACGGCGAAGGAAGATTCCTCGGCATAGGTGTCATACAAGAAATCGAATACCTGAGAAAAAATCTGAAGATTCTCACACCAGTTTCTCAGGACGTAGCAATGGCAGTAATTGGAAAAGTGAAGCTCGATAAGAACATGAAGGAAATCCCGTTGTTCGGCGAAGAAAACCAGTCAGAGCTGAAGGCTTTCAGTAGGCTTTAAAGAAAAAGGTAAGCTCGCGTGAAATGGCGCCGTCTTCGTCAGGTAGAATCTTCACGTTATCGCGTATCCATAATGGCAAAAAACTCCGGCAGTACTGCGCGGCAAAACGATAATCAAGGAAAATCATAGCACCTTTGTCTTCAAGGGTTCTGATGGGTCTTCCAGCTGCTTGGGAAGCCTTCTTCATCGCTGGGAGAACGTAGCAGTATTCGCGTCCAAATCCTGGAAAGCACTTTTCGAAGTATCCTATCTGAGCCTTGACTTTCGGCGTTGGTTCAGCATAGGGCACACCTACGATCACAACAGAGTTCATCTCGTCTCCTGGATAATCTACACCCTCTGAAGAGCGACCGCCTTGGACGCCGAGCAGCACGGCTCCTGGACGCTTTGAATGTTCCTTGAACTCTGCAACCATCCTTTCGTTCTCTCGAGAACTCATACTTCTATGCTCACAGAAGAGCGGCTTGTCCAAGACTTTTTTGAGTCCTTCAGAGAGCAGTCTTCCCAAAACCTCAAACGAAGGAGCAAAAACTCCCGTATTTGCAGGTGTGTGTTGGACCGCTTCTCCTATTCGTTTTATGATTTTCTGGTACATTTCCGAGGTTCTCTGTTCCATTGCGGTCGTTACGCCACAGGAGACAAGTGGCAGGATGTGTTCTTTCGGGAAAGGCGAAGGCACGGTTTTCATTACAGTGTTCCCGGGAAGCTTTGTTATCTTCGCGTATGCTTCTAGAGGCTCAAGTGTTCCAGACATGACGACGTTGGAATACACTTGAGAAAATACGGGCGCCGTAATTTTCGAGGGGTCAAGAGCCACTATTTCCAGCTTTGCTGTGGGCACACCTTGCTTAGAGATGTACTTGGTCACCGTGTTCACGAAGGACTGATCTTCAGCCACTTCCAGCCATTTAAGCAGAAAATAACCCATTGCATGAATGAAAGAACGCGGGTACTTCCCATCAGATAGCAAATCTCGTTTGATCATCATGCCGGTGTCATGCATGCTTTCAAAGAATTGTCGGGGCTCACCTATGCCGGCCTTTTCCTGAAACAGTTCAAGAAGAGATTCTGGTTGAATCAACGCCTCCTTCTGGATTTTTTCAGCCATTTCCTCAATTTCATTTCTGACCATTTTCGCGAAATCAGCAAATTCCTCATGACCGAATTTCCTTGCTTCAATTTCAGTTTGTTTCATGCTGAAAAGTGATAAGCTACTGCTCGCAACGTCAACAGCGGTTTCAGGAAGATTGTGCGCCTCATCGACAATCAAAATGATCTTGGAAAGCGGTGTTTCCAGGTTTCTCAGGAAAGCACCTCGAACAACGGGATCAAACAAGTAGAGGTAGCTGAGTGCAATCGTGTTGACGTTGACTAAGGAGGATTTTATGAGTTCGTAGGGGCAGAAACCTCTTCTCCGTCCTATTTTATGGATTTCCGAAGCCGTGCACGGGTGAATGGTGATTTGATTCTGCAGTTCAGAATATTCTGCTTCTTGCTCTTCGATGCTTCGATAGTATGA
>JBGPBD010000076.1:0-4291 GCA_041481045.1 Bathyarchaeia archaeon
ACAAGGGTCAACACCCACGAATAGGCGCCGTTGACATCGTCCCCTTCATCCCGATCAAGAATGTTTCACTGGAAGATTGCGTCGCGCTTGCGAGGAAATTTGGAAAGACCCTTGCGGAGAAATGTCGCGTGCCTGTCTACCTCTACGGTGACGCTTCGTTTAAGCCCGAACGCGGCGACTTAGACTGGATTCGTGAAGGCGACTATGAAGGGCTGGCTGAGAACATTGTGAAGCCTGAGCGCAAGCCGGACTTTGGCCCCGCCAAGTTTGTTGCCAAATCAGGTGCAACCGTCATTGGCGCGCGCAAGGTCATGGCGGGCTTCAACGTCAACTTGGGCACGTCGGATTTGGTGGTTGCCAAGAGAATTGCGAAGGCCCTGCATGCGAAAAAGGGAGGTTTTATGAACGTAAAAGCTATGGCTGCATTCATTCCAGAGCAAAACATCACCCAGATCGGCATGAGCATAAACGATTTTGAGAAAACACCGTTGTATCGTGTTTTCGAAGCACTCAAGGTTGAATGTGCACGTTACAACGTCTCCATCATAGGATCAGAGTTCTGCGGGATGGCCCCGCTTAAAGCTATAATTGACATAGGTGGGTACTACTTGAAAATAGACAATCTGACGCAAGACAGGGTTTTGGAGATGGCGATACAAAATGCCATCGAGAAAGGTCGTGAACATGAATGACCCTCTCAATCAAGTGGTTAGGTCACGCTAGCTTCCAAATGAAGGCTGAAGGAAAAATCGTCTATATAGACCCTTACGAAGGCGAATACTCTGAAAAGGCAGATTTAGTGCTTTTGACACACTCACATTTTGACCACTGTGACACTGTCAAAATAAACCAAGTCTACAAGGCGAGCACTGTCATAGTTGCTCCTTTTCCCCTGTTCCTTGCATCTGTCTCAAGAAACGGAGGAAACGTCAGGGCACTCAAAGCACGAGACGAGTTAGTCGTCGGGAGCATTAGAGTCAGAGCCGTCGAGGCTTACAATAACAAACGTTTCAAATCTCCTGGAAACCCGTTCCATCCTAAGGGATCTGGAGTAGGCTACGTGATCTCGATTGAGGGCAAGATAGTTTATCACGCAGGAGACACGGACTTCATTCCTGAAATGAAACAGCTCGGTCATGTAGACGTGGCCTTGCTTCCCAGCGGAGGCACGTATACGATGGATGGCACCGAGGCTGCTGAGGCAGCGTTAGCTATTCACCCGAAGATTGCTATTCCCATGCATCGATGGGACACAGATCCTGAG
The DNA here is from genome assembly GCA_041481045.1 of Bathyarchaeia archaeon. GTDB lineage: Archaea > Thermoproteota > Bathyarchaeia > Bathyarchaeales > Bathycorpusculaceae > DASPTR01. The sequence continues at coordinate 1,265 of JBGPBD010000076.1, forward strand.
GAGTTTAGGAAAAAGGTGGAGGCCAGTTCAGATATTCACGTTGTCGTCTTGTCGAAAGGTGAAGAATTTCAAGTGGTCTAGGAATGGTGACGACTCGAAAGGTAGCCAAGCGGGGAAACAGAGAAACAGTTGACTTACTCATCGTGAACGCTGATGAGCTTATCACGTTGGCAGGAGACAACCAGAAGCCTCGAACGGGCAAGCAGATGCGTGAGCTTGGGATAATACGAGACGGCAGCCTCGCTGTCAAGGATGGTCGGATTGTTGCCGTTGGAAAAACCTACGACACCCTGAAACGTTTCAGATCGGACAACGTTCTAAGTGCGAATGGCAAGACCGTCATGCCAGGCTTCATTGATGCCCACACGCACCTCATCTTTGCCGGTTCGCGTGAGGACGAATTTCAAATGCGAGTCGAAGGCGCGTCATTCATGGAGATCCTGAATGCCGGCGGAGGAATTCTGAAAACTGTTAAACAAACACGGAAGGCAAATGTTGATAGACTCGTAGCGGATGGTCTTGGAACGCTCGACATCATGTTGGAGCACGGAACAACTACTGTTGAAGCCAAAAGCGGTTATGGCCTAACAACAAAGGATGAACTGAAAATCTTGGAGGCAACCCGACGTACAAATCAACTCCACACAGTTGACATTGTTCCAACCTTTCTGGGAGCGCATGCCGTTGCGCCCGAATACAAGGGCAACACCCAAGGATATGTCAATTTGCTGATTGAAGAAATGCTTCCAGCAGTGGCTGAAAAAGTGTTGGCAGAATTCTGCGATGTGTTCTGCGAGAAAGGCGTTTTCAGCCTGGAGCAGTCCAGACGAATTCTCGTTGCTGGTAAAAACAATGGCTTGAAAGCGAAGGTTCATGCTGACGAATTGAGCATGCTGGGCGGTGCAGGACTTGCAGCCGACGTCGGGGCAGTGTCGGCGGAACACCTGCTCTTCTCTTCAGAAGAAAGCCTCAAAGCCATGGCCACCAAAAGTGTCGTCGCAGTCTTGCTTCCCGCAGCCGCCTTCAGCTTGATGATGGGAAGGTACGCTGATGCCAGACTTATGATTGACTGCGGCGTTCCAGTGGCTCTGGGCACTGATTTTAACCCGAGTTGTCTGATTGAGAACATGCAGATGATCATTGCCTTTGCATGTTACCTTATGAGGTTGACCCCAGCTGAAGCCGTAACAGCTGCCACGATTAACGCCGCTCATGCCATAGGCAAGGCAAACGAGATCGGGAGCTTGGAAGTCGGGAAGAAGGCTGACGTTGTCGTTTTAGATGTGCCTAATCACAAGTTTCTCGGTTATCATTTCGGCGTGAATCTAGTCGACAAAGTTGTCAAGAATGGAAGAGTCGCAGTGGATAAAGAGGCAAACCCAACTGAGATTGTGCACCTAAAGGAATAGCCCAGCAGTATCTCTCAGGGTAAAAGGATTAAAGTTTGGTTCTTATACACATGTCCTACGGTGTGCAGGCTTGGTCAAGAAGTCAATCAAGATTTTAACTGGTCCCGAATTGCATTGCAAGAACTGGCAGATTGAAGGCATTCTGCGCATGCTGCACAATGTTTTAGACGCTGAGGTTGCGAAGAACCCTGAAAAACTCATAGTCTATGGTGGAACAGGCAAGGCCGCAAGGAACTGGGAATGCTTCGAGAAGATCGTTGAAACACTAACCAAGCTTGAGCCAGATGAAACTATGCTTGTTCAAAGCGGCAAGCCGGTGGCCGTTTTCAAGACACACGAGTGGGCTCCGAGAGCACTTATCGTAAATGCCATGCTCGTGCCCAAATGGGCTAACTGGGACTATTTCCGTGAGCTGGAGCAGAAAGACCTGATCATGTATGGACAGATGACGGCCGGCTCTTGGGCGTACATAGGCACGCAGGGCATTCTGCAAGGCACGTATGAAACGTTGGCCGCTGTTGGAAAGGAACACTTTGGCGGGAGCTTGCGTGGCAAGCTTGTCCTTACAGCTGGCCTGGGAGAGATGGGCGGCGCTCAGCCCTTAGCCGTTACCATGAATGAGGGCGTGGCCTTGGTCGTGGAAATTGACAAGTGGGCTATTGAACGCAGGCTTAAGCACGGTTATCTGGAGATGTGGACTGACCGAATTGACGAAGCGATAAGGCTGGCGACGGAAGCTAAGAAGAAGGCTGTTCCTCGCAGTATCGGTTTGTTGGGAAATGCTGCTGAAGTGTACCCTGAGCTGCTGAAACGCGGAGTAATACCAGACGTTCTAACAGACCAGACCAGCGCGCATGATCCACTCTGCGGCTACTATCCAGCAGGATTCTCCAAGAAAGAAGCTGATGAACTCAGGAAGTCCGATCCGAAGAAATATGTGCGCCATGCCATGGAAAGCATGCGAGTCCAAGTAGAAGCCATGGTTGGAATGATGAGGAAGGGATCCGTCACTTTTGATTATGGGAACAATTTGCGCCAACAGGCTTACGACGCTGGATACAAAGATGCTTTTGCTTACCCAGGCTTCGTTCAACGATACGTGAGGCCGCTTTTCTGCGAGGGCAAAGGCCCGTTCCGCTGGGCGTCACTTGTCGGCAGCAAAGAAGACATCTACAAGCTTGACGATGTGATCCTGAAGGAATTCGCCTATAACGAAGAGTTGTGTCGCTGGATAACAAAAGCAAAGGAACACGTCAAGTTCCAAGGTCTGCCAGCTCGAGTCTGCTGGCTCGGCTTCGGCGAGAGAGCAAGGTTCGGCAGGATCATCAATGACATGGTCGGCAACGGAAAGCTCTCAGGTCCCGTGTGGATCGGGAGAGATCACCTGGACGGCGGAAGCGTCGCATCGCCAAACCGTGAAACCGAAGGCATGAAGGACGGCAGTGACGCCGTTGCAGACTGGCCTATATTGAACGCTTTGATTAACGCTGTCGGAGGCGCTACGTGGGTCAGCGTTCACCACGGCGGAGGTGTGGGAATAGGCTACAGCATACACGCAGGCATGTGTCTAGTTGCTGACGGTACAGAAGAAGCTGAGAAACGGTTGACAACCGTTCTG
>JBGPBD010000077.1:0-4241 GCA_041481045.1 Bathyarchaeia archaeon
TGACCTTTTCTTTTGCAATTTTAGCGACTTCCATTGCCTGCTCTGGCGAAAAGTATCCTGTGCCACCCTTCTGTATTGCACAGATATCGCCATCGTCATCAATAGCCATTGACAATCTAGCGTCCATGACTTGCTCTTCTTCTAGTTGGGGATCCACGATAAGTTTGTCGCCTATCTTTGCGCAGGTGATCGTTACAGGATGTTGTTTTATTGGAAGCTGCACGTAGCCAGACTTGGTTTTGACCTCGCCGTCCTCAATCTCATAGTTAGCCATTTTCGTATTAAGAAGGGCGGCCACGGCAGCTAAGGCTGCAGTGTCGATCAAGTTCCCGCCATGATTGAGCACATAAACATCTACGAAGACAACAAACACCTTCTTCCCCTTCTCAATGCACAGCTTTCCCGTGTCGATCATTTTTGATTCTCGTATTCCCCTGTCGACAATCCTAGCAAGTTCGATAGAGTTTTCATCCGGAGGGCCTGGTTCATAGCCTGGTGAGGCCAAAGGCACAAGTTCCGCGTTTACCGTCAAGACGCCCTCATTTGGCGTGTCAAGAAACGGTTCACCCATTTCGATTTTTATCCCCACGACCACTTCTGTTTTCCCAATACGGACTCTTGCAGAACCCTCTGCACGCTCTATTATTCCCTGCTCGACTCTGATTTCGCGATACTCGGTGAGCTCTCTGCCATCTAGACGTTTTCCCTCGTCGATCAATTGCGTGATTTGTTTCTGCTTTATTTTGGCTATCACAGATGACACTATTCGTCAGCCTCCTCTTTGGCCCCCGCGTATTTGGCTCGAAGTGCTTCTTTTTGCATAGCATAGATCTGCTTGCAACCTTCAATTGCCAAGTTTACAGCAGTCTCAAACTCTTCCGGGGTCAGCTTTCCATCCATCTGCAGCAGTGTTATGGCGTTCAGGTTTGGCATTAAGGCAACTGGAACATCAGCTGATCCCATTTTGTCCTCTTCATCCATCAAATCCAAGACTATTGTGTCCTCTGCTTTTCCAGCCGCGCACGCTACTACTAGGTCTCGCATTGGAATGCCTGAGTCTGCCAGAGCTAATGAGGCAGCTGTTATGCTTGCGCACCTTGTTCCTCCATCAGCTTGCAGGACTTCGATAGTAAGGTCTATCATTGTTCGCGGGTAATATTCCATGAAGATTGCCGGTTCAAGCGATTCCCTAATGACTTTTGACAATTCAATCTCTCTTCTTGATGGTGCTGGAGATTTGCGCTCTTGAACAGAGAAAGGTGCCATGTGATAGCGACATTTCAGAACAGTTCGATCCTGAAGTGCGAGATGTTTCGGATGCGCCTCTCTCGGGCCGTACACACCGACTAGGATCTTGTTCTTTCCCTGTTCAATGTACGCTGAACCGTCCGCGTTTGGTATTACACCTACCTCAAGTTTCACAGCCCTAAGCTGGTCAGGTTTTCTTCCATCTAATCTTAATCCTTTCTTGTCAATCAATTTTTCTGGTTTTTCATTCATTCTTTACTTCCTCCCGTTTTGATTTCTCCTTCTTAAGCATCTGAGTTATGCGGTCGGTTAGGCCGCTTGTATGAGATTCTTCCTCGATCTTGTGAATGGCCATCAGCGCTGCCTGCTCTTCGTCAGGAGTCTTTCCAGTGACTAACACTACGCCATTGAGCCCGAGGATTATTTGGCAGTCTGTTTCCTGTTTTATCATTGATATCATTGAACCCTTCTTGCCTATCACGCGGGGAATCTTTGTTGGAGTGATCTTGATTATCTGGCCTCTGGTTATTTTTCCTAATCCCGGTTCCGCGACCGTGATCTGAGGGTCATGTGTCCTGTCGTAGGACACTATTTTCGCGACCACCAAGTCCCCAATATCAAGCACCTGAGACAGTTCATCCTTTTGTGGTTTGAACGGTCTGCTTAGAACGTCTGATGGTCGCAGAAATGCTTGGTATGGTCCGTTCAGGTCTATTGTCCACCCGTTGAATCCGATTCCCACAACTGTTCCTATAATGATGTCCCCGGGTTTTGGCATGTAAAAGGATTTAAGGGCAACGATGTTGACGGTTTTGTTGTCGTACTCGACGATTCCCGTTCGGTTAGCATAGATTCTTTTGTCTTCTTTATACGTGTTTTCTCCTGCAAAGTACTCGCCTTCGGCGACCAAGTCTCCTGGCGTCGCAATTTGTTTTGGTTCAAAAAATGTTGGCAAAATCATCCACCTGTTAATCTAATAATGAATATTCAAGCTATGAGACTATTTTCGCTTCTCCATTGCCTTTAGTTATTTCCCCGAGTCTTTCTAGTAGCGGGGCATATAAGCCTGCTGGCATCTCTAGGACTCCATGCCATGAACCGTCTGCGCGCCATTCTTCTCGCTTGATCGTTCCGAATCCTTTTACTGATCCGTAGGCTTTCGCCGCGTACTGAGTGGGTATCGTGACCGCTACTGACAACTGCTCCATTTTAAGAGGTAAAATCGGCCGCAGTAACTTGACTATGTCTCTAGCCTGTTCTTCAACTGGTTTGAAGGGATCTATTGGATAGTGAATCTGTTCCATGGCGTTTTCTATACGTAGTGGTGGATGAGGAAGGTTTGTTCTGGGATCAACAGATTGTCTGGATATGAAGTCTATTATCTGTCGTCTTTTGTCCTCGACCATTTTTCTTCTTTGTTCCGTTGTCAGTTGTAGCGTCCCTGTCTTCAGTATTGTCTCCGCCACTTTCAACGTGTCCGTTGTGCCGAAGGCTTTGTGCAGGTTTTCTTCTGAAGCCCTTGTCCCCTTGTTTGCGTCTGAGAATATTGTCTCTGCGGCTAGGACTTCTGCTATGCCCGAGATCTTGCCCATTCTATAATCTAGCGCTTTTTGTGGCTTTACCAGAACCTCAAAGTGTTCATTGTCCCTTGTTATGCGGGCAACAGTGTACTTTTCACTCATCCAGCTTTCACTTGCCAACGCCTAGCTCTTTCATGATGCCTTCAATCTTGTCGTCGGCGAGCATTTCCATTTTCTTGGTTTCTGTTGGGATAACTGCTATCTTTATTCGTGGTGGCAGTTGCCGGGCTTCGAGCGCTTTGGTTAAGCATTTGACCCCAACCTTCACAGTTTGGTCTAGGCTCATGTTTTCGCGGTACTCCTCTCTGAGTATGGCTAAAGCTGTTTCTCTCCCTGCACCTACAGCTGTGGCCTTGTAGCCTCGGTAGGTTCCACTTGGGTGAGTGTAGAATACACGGCCTCCAGTTTTGTCTACTCCGGCGAAGATTATTGAGACTCCGAACGGTCTGACTCCCGCGTGCTGAGTGTACATTTGCTTGATGTCACTTATTCTCTTAGTTACCACTTCAACGTCAATCGGCTCATCATAGGTAAGTCTGTTGCTCTGAGCGTATACGCGTGCCTGGTCTATCAGCATGCGTGCATCAGAGCTTAATCCTACTATGGCGGCCCCTATGTGTTCATCAACCTTGAAGAGTTTCCAGGAATATTCAGCTTCTTCAAGGGGCTCGACGTTTTCTTCCGAACCTAGAACAACTCCTTCCGAACATATCAGTCCCAAGATGGTTGCCCCTCGGTTGACTAACTCCATTGCATATTCAACTTGGAATAATCTTCCATCCGGCGAAAAGACGGTTATGGCACGATCATAAGCGCCTGGTGCTGCAAATACTGACACTTTTTTCATCCTCACAGCATGTATTAATCGTTTGCAGTGTCTCATACAACATCTAAACTAAAAACCTTTTCCCAAAGCCACGCGCTTTCCGTTTAGGTGTTGTTTTCATTTTCGCACGATTTTGTGCATGTTTGAATGCGCTGTGCTCTGCATTCTTTGATTTCGGGCTTTTAGCAACAGAAGAGGGTTTGTGGCTATATGCTATGAAGAGGGCTCATGTGATAGTTGTAACTTTCTTTTTTGCAATGGTTGCAACTTTGAGGGGAAAGGGATTGTTTCTTGCTGGTTTTTGATTATCTGCCAGAAACAATCCTTCCTAAATGCGTCGTAGGTGACCAGCCAATATTGTTTTTGCAGCGCCGCGATCTTCCTGTGTCCCTCTGAGTTTTCCTTCCCACTTGTTTATCGAGGTGAGGCCCTGAAGAAAAAAGGCAAGCTTGTCAGAACCATTTTTCCAGAATGGAAAAAGCAGAATTTCAAGGCTATTCGTTTCAAGCTATTGAGTGAGGGCGTGCCTGTGCTCGTTGTCTAGCTTTCAAACGAGTCTCGTTTCCGGGCAACGTAGATTGTGGAAA
>JBGPBD010000078.1:0-4212 GCA_041481045.1 Bathyarchaeia archaeon
AGAATCCTGGAACGGGAAGGGCACGAGGTCATTCGGAAAGGCAAACACTATGTCGTCGCCAGGTACGAAAAAGCTTTGGCGCAATTGTGAAAGGCTACATCGTGCGCAATTCTCCAAGACAGTTTGGTCGCAGTCTTACAATTGCTGGAGACAAATGCAAGTTAGGAGTAAACCTAAATGCTGGCTAGATTCTCAAAGCATGGAGAACAATGAGATGAACATGGAAATTTACAAGCAACCGCTTTATTATGAGATTGCTTTCAGCTTCATTGACCCAAAGGAGCAAGTTGACAATTTTGAAGCCCTGATCAGAAAGTTCAGCAAGATAAGGGTCAAAAGGTTTCTCGACGTAGCTTGCGGGCCTAGCTTTCAGTTGAGAGAGATCGCCAGAAGAGGCTACGATGCAGTCGGGCTGGACATTGCGCCTGAAATGCTGAAGTACCTCGAAGGCAAGGCAAAGGAAGAGGGGGTGAAAATAGAAACTGTGAAAGCTGACCTGGCAGATTTTAGGCTGGAAAGGAAGGCGGATTTTGCCTTCATTATGATGGGCTCCTTGGACGTTGAGTCAAATGAGCAGTTTTTGAGCCATCTGGATTCTCTTGCTGCATCCCTGAGAAGAGGAGGCCTCTACTTCATCCAGAACATAGATCTGGACTGGACGAAAAATGCGAAAGACAGCTGGGTCATGGAAAGAGACGGAATAGTGGTTGAAACAGCTTACCAATCCCGCTTAAAAGGCATATTGAATCAGATCTGCACAGAAGAAATGACACTGATAGTAAACGATCATGGCGAAAGAAGGGAATTCTATCATAAGAGAGACTTGAAGTTCATTTTTCCTCAAGAATTTAAGACGCTCGTCAAAATGAACGGGAAGTTCGAATTTCTAGGATGGTGGAAGGGAGACCGCAACACGTGGCACTTGGACCAGCCGCTTGAGAAAGTCAAAGAACTGAACTATAACATGGTACTCCTCAGAAGAAAATAGCAACCACCTTCGTCTTGCTACAAGCCGAATGGGTCAAGTTCTTCAGCTGGCACTGAATCAAGAATCTTGGGTTTGCCCGGGCTAATTGCAGTTTATGCGTCGACTTCGCAGATCACTCGAATCGCTGTCAGAGCTCACCATGCTATCTACCGACTGGGTGCGGACATAGGCTGACCTATCTGATAATACCTGCTAATACTGTTAAACTCCGCTATCTGCTTGAGAAAAGAAAGCGAGAGCTTTTAGAGCGAATAGCGTGCGCTTTAAATCCTTTCGAGGCTACAGGTCTTCGGACAAGCCATGCTCGAAGCGATAAGACTGTTCGGTACCGTGTCTAGGGCAGAGTTCATTCTGCCGAACTTGGGGTCGCTGATCATGGGGCTTGCTTGGGGGGCCTCTCCGCCTATGGATTTCACCGGATTAGTTGTTCTGCTGGTTTTAGCCTTTTCGACGATCAACCTGAGTTCGGCCATTGGAGCACAGATCAACACCCTTTCTGACTATGAACTGGACTCACGCGATGAACGCAAGAAACGACTTGTCCGAGCGATGGATTCTTTCGGACGAAAACGCCTCAAAGGCTTGATCATTATCGAGTTTCTGTTCACATTAGTGCTGGTTTCTCTGTTCGCGCTGTTCCAAGGAAAACCTGCATTGCTATTTATGTGGGTAGCTGGAATTTTCTTGGGTTGGGCCTATTCTGCTCCGCCAATTAGACTGAAGGCTAGATCTTGGCTGGCACCAGCTGCGCTTATTCTCGTGCTTGCCGTCTTTCCAGTAATGTTTGCATACTACTCTTTTGCCTTCGCTTTTGATCCTCTTTTCCTTTTGTCTGTCGCAGGACTAGCGCTAACAGTCTATGGCGTAATCATACCAACTGAGATCCGAGACTACTTCGGAGACAAGGCAATGGACATCGAAACAATGACAGTCCACATAGGCCTAGCAAAGGCCTCATTCCTCGCCATCATTTTGTTATCAACTGGCGCCCTTTTCACAGTGACAGCGTTCGTTCTCGAATTTCTCTACAAGCAACATGCACTGTTAGGTCTTTCCTTACTTACTATACCCGTTGCTGTCCTAATCGTTCTAGAAAAATTCAGAAGGCTTCACGTCCTTTCTAAGGAATATACACGTTCTGGAGGTCAAGGTTCTCTCGCAGAGGAAATCGTGCGGTTGTCTGCAAACAACCCGCGTTGGATAATGCTTGTTACGCAAACCTACAGTCTTGTCTCCCTGCTGCTCTTAGTCTCCAAGTTCCTATTTTAGTGACGGCGCGCGCCATCCGAAACCTTCATATATATGAATAACCTGTCATATGAATAATATGTCATGTGGGTTGGTCTGAGTGAAACGAGGGTTATCAGAAGGATGCTACGCGTTTTTCAAGGTTCTGGCAAATCCTACAAGACTGGCCATTTTAGAAGTGTTGCGCAAAGAGCCGAGAAGCGTCACTGAAATCGCGAAGACCCTGAAGCAGGAACAGAGCATGATATCTCACAATCTGGAACCTCTGGAAAAGTGCAGATTCGTTTTCTCAGAAAGGAAAGAAAAACAGCGAATTTACTCGCTCAACAAAGAAACCGGGGAACCTCTGTTCAAACTGTTTGACTATCACGCCCAGAAATACTGTCCTCCTCGAGGAACGTGTCTCACTGAAAAAGGCCTTCGACAGATGAGGAAAAAGGAAGCTTCTGGTCAACTTCACGTGACTCATGGGTGACAATGGAGGTGAAAAACATGAAAGATGACAAATTCATCCTGTATGTCCAGACGAGCGACAATCCAGAAAGACAGTATTCTCCGCTTGTTCTTGCTCAGACCGCGAAAGCTATGGGATTGAAACCTAAACTGTACTATTTAGGTGAGGGACTCAGGATTCTGCTTCCAGGAGCAGCTGAGAAGATAAAACTCGGCACATTCCCAACAGTCGCGGAAATGCTTCAGAAAACAATGCAAGCAGGCATTGAGATCGACGTGTGCGAAGCCTCAAGACAAATGCTAGGATGGGAAAAAGTGAATTTGATCAAGGGCGTCAAGATCGTGGGCGCTGCTACTTTGAACGATCTTGCTCTCGAAGCAGCCGCAACGATGTGGTTCTAGACTTGGCGCGCGCGAAGTCGCCAAAACCCTGCAGAAAAATCATGGGCTTCGGCTCAACATAACCTTTTTTTCTTTCAAAACGGAAATAGCTATTCTTACGTCTGTTGACTTTCAGGAATTACTGGAAAAACCGACTTGTTACAGTTTTTTGTTACAAAAGTCCACTGGAAACAGTTGTTTGTTACTTAGTGCGCGCGAGATTCAAGATTCAGTGTTTCTGCGTTTGCGTTAGACACTGGTTTTTCAAGCAAGACTATGAATTGCTGTATCTGGTGATCACCCATAAGTGCGTCAATGACGCTTTTGCCGTGGTCAGTGAGCGTGTAGGTTCGGCTTCGGCCTTTCACAATGCTCTGAATCAAGCCTTTTCTCTCCAGTCCGTGAAGAGTACTGTAAATTGTTCCTGAACTGAGCATAATCCCGAATTTCTCGTTGAACCTCGTCATCATGTTGTATCCGGTCAGACTTGGTTCGTCCTTGAGGGTCTTGAGGATCAAAGCATCGAGGAAACTCTTCACGATCTTCTCGCGAAAGTATTTGACAATCCTTCTATTTTCGCCCATGATAAGTCATTGTTCTGGTATCTTTCAGCTTTGGATAAAAAACTTGCTGTTCGGTCAGGATACGCATGCTTTTGCAGAACTGCGAGGCGCATCTGCTGAACATTCAGCAATCACAGATAGCCTATTGGCACGAAAAATGGAATGGTTCCAATATCCTTTTCTACCGCCCTGATAAAGAGTTACGCCAGAAATTGAGAGCAAGAACACTATGACCGAAGCACCAGAAGAGACAGCAGAAACGCCCTTTGTCCAGCAAGGCGAGTTTGAAAAGATAACGCAGATGGTTTCCGCGGAATTTCAAGTAGAGGAAGCGTTGCTGGCACACAGCATTCCGACGTATTATCTGAAGCAACCTCAGGAAACGAAACAGCCTTTCCTCAAGCTGCTGAGAAGTCTCGAAACGATTAACATGATTGCAGTCTTGCGGAAAATTGACGGGAGAATCGTTTTGAAAGTTGTTCCGAAGCCACAAGTGAAGCCGAGCAATGTCTACGTGAACTGGATATTGTTCTTTGCGACGATTGGGACCACCTTCGTCACTGGGTATTTGGCTTCGCC
>JBGPBD010000079.1:0-4202 GCA_041481045.1 Bathyarchaeia archaeon
CTATACTCACGCTTGGAATAGCCTTGGTCTACGTGTATGCAGGATATTCGTTAACCATCCCAGGCTCGCTCCTGACGGTTGGCGACATCTTTCTCTTCGCCAGATACATGATGCGACTGACCTTCCCACTGAGAGACTTGAGCACGACTCTGGGAACATGGATTGCTGCTTACGCTGGACTAGAAAGGGTTCTCGAGATGACAGACGCGCCTAGAAACGTTGAAGACCGACCTGACGCCAAAGAGATAAAGATAGAAGAAGGGAAGCTTGAACTGGAAAACGTGACTTTCGGGTACGCAAGAGACAGGCCTGTTCTGGCCAACGTCACTTTTGCGGTGCAGCCTGGCGAAAAAATAGCGATACTCGGCGCAACAGGATCTGGGAAAAGCTCACTGATCTACCTGATTCCAAGGTTTTACGACATCCAAGCGGGCAGCATAAAGATAGATGGCACAGACATACGCCAATTCAAACTTGACTCTCTCAGGCGGCAGGTAGGCGTGGTGTTGCAGGATGTTTTCCTGTTTTCTGGAACGCTCAAGGAGAATATCGCTTTCGGCAAACCTGACGCTTCGATGGATGAAATAGTACGGGCGGCCAAGGCGGCTAGGATACATGACTTCATTGAATCCCTTCCATGCGGCTACGACACGCCCGTAGGGGAAAGAGGGGTCACACTGTCCGGAGGCCAAAAGCAGAGAATAACCATAGCCAGAGCGCTCCTAACCAATCCGAGAATATTGATAATGGATGATTCTCTTTCTTTCGTGGACGCGAAGACGGAGCAGGAAATCCAAGCTGCAATCGAAGAAGCAACGAAGACAAGGACAACTCTCATAATTGCCCAGAGATTTTCAACGATTAAGACCGCTGAAAAGATATTGGTTCTTGAAAACGGTTCAGTAGCTGAATTCGGCACGCATGATGAGCTAATAAGAAATAACGGCGTCTACAAGAAGGTCTATGAAACACAGTTCATCCAAAAAGCCTCACCTATCTTGGAGGAAACGGGTGATACCTAGTGTCAGGTTCATACGGCACGTTTTCCACAAAACAGGAAGAGAAAAGAAAGAGAACCGTTCCTGACCGGGTGCTGATCAGAAGAGTCTACGAGTATGCTCAAGCTAACAAGCGAAACCTGAAAATCGGCGTCACCGCCACGATAATCGGTGCCTTCACAGGGCTAGCTGCACCTTACATGCACGCGATGGCCATCGACCGAATAATAGAACCCAGCTTGACAGATTCCAAGAACCTTATGGGCTTCTTCTGGTGGATCCCCCTATTCGTTGCTATCGTTCTAAGCAACTACGTGTTTCAGTACATCCAAACCTACCAGATGCGAGTAGTCGGAGAAAACGTAGTTGCGAAAATGAGGGATGACATGATGGAAAAACTGCAAGTCATCTCCCTCAGATACTTCTCAGAAGGAGAAACTGGAAGAATAATTTCCCGCCCAACGAACGATGCTAATACCGTTAGAATATTCCTAAGAGTGGGACTTACCAGCATTCTCGTAGATGTCTCCTCAATACTGGGTTCCTTCGCAATAATGTTCTATCTTGACCTGCAACTGTCCACTCTCGCCATATCAGTTCTACCTATGGCCATAGTGCTGGTTTGGTATCTTGGCAAGTATTCGAGAGCTGCTTACAGGAAGACGTTGATCACGACTTCAGGATTGACCGCAATAATGCAGGAAGACTTGTCAGGCATAAAAGTCACTCAAGCATACGCACAGGAGAAGGAAAGAGAAAAAAAGTTCATGAAGAGCCAAGACGAAAATGTCAAGGCAACCATCAGAGCCATCCTCATAGGCTCGTCATATACGCCGTTCGTGATAGGATTAAGACTGATCGGGACAATGATAATCCTGTTTTATGGGGTCAATGCGGTGTTGGGTGGAGTAATCACCATAGGAATTCTGGTAGCCTTTACGGAGTACCAGTTCTCGTATTTCATGCCGCTGGTTGATCTTGTTTCCATGTATGACCAGTACCAATCGGCCATGTCTGCAATTGAAAGAATGTTCGACGTGATAGACACGAAAGTCGAGGTCTTGGACGTGGCGCCTGAAAGGAGCGTCGCACTATCATGATTGAAGAAGTGAAATTTGAAAACGTCAATTTCGCGTATGACATAGATGTCCCAGTCTTAAATAACATAAACTTCACTTTGAAACACAACATGAAACTCGCCATCGTGGGCGAGACAGGCGCTGGCAAGAGCACAATAATCAACCTTCTCGCCAGATTTTATGATCCAGACGAAGGCAGAATACTCATCAACGGGCATGACATAAGAGATATCCCGCTTGACACTCTGAGAAGTCGCATAAGCATAGTGCTACAGGACTCGTTTCTCTTTTCACTTTCCATAAAGGAAAACATAAGGTTCGGGAAACTTGAAGCATCGGACCAAGAAGTGATTGACGCAGCAAAATCCATCGGTGCCCACGATTTCATAATGAAGCTTCCTGGCGATTACGACTACATGATACAAGAAGGATCTTCAAACATATCCATAGGCCAAAGGCAACTGATAAGCTTCGCCAGAACCCTCATTGCAAATCCGGAAATCCTGGTCTTAGACGAGGCAACATCTTCAGTTGACGCCTACACTGAACTTCTGATACAGAGAGCCCTGAAGAAACTGATGCGCAACAGAATGACGATAATAATAGCCCACCGACTTTCAACTATCAGGCTTTGCGATGAGATTTTGACCATCGACAAGGGATCAATAGTGGAAAGAGGGACGCATGAACAGCTTATGCACGAGAAAGGATTGTACAGTTCCTTCTACAGACTACAATTCAGAGAAGAAACAGGAACAGACATGTCATAACACGCAGTTGGCGATACAAGCCTTTTTTGTGTCTTCAGAAATTGCATTATAGCAGAGTCCTACTCTGGTCTTTCTTTTCGAATCTGGTGAAAAATGTTCTTGATCTCCTGCCATATCAGAGCAACCAATTTTCTTGCTTCCAAATCGATTGCCAGGAGCAGTAGAGCATATGCTGCTACGCCACAGGCTAGTACCAAGAGAGTGAGAACTATCGTGGTTGGGTGTGGAAGGAAGTAGAGTACCGCTGCAGTGACCATTGATATGAGCAGGTATTTTCCTATGCTTCTCCAAGGAACAGATACTCTAATCGACCTACGCATAATTGCGCACAATGCAAAAAGGGTGGCTACGTGAACGCATATGCTAATGGTTGTCACGTATAACACTGCATTCAGTGATTGCCCACTTGTCAATCGTGTCAGGGCGAAGTATGCGGTCGGGAGGGCGATGGCAGCTTGAATGTAGGGCAACGTGAACACCTTGAACATTTTGCTTCTGACAAGCTTGTTTAGCGGAATCTTTGCCTCTTCATCTAGTCTTTCAGCTGCGAAGACTAACGAACTGTAGAACTGAGATATCAAAACCACAACGGCGTCCAGCGCGAGTAGCACAAGGACGGGCCAGGCCGCACTATAAGACACGTTCAAAATTGTCAACAGCGATTTCGACATGGATATGGCTATGGCTGCCATCGGAATAGCGAACATTAGAACTATTTTTAATGACAAGGTCACTTCTTCTAAACTGTTTTTGGTCAGCAACTTTGGGTACAGCGCGAAAGCTAGAAACGATGAATACCCGATTACGTTTGCAAATGTGACTGCTGCTTGGTATTCTCCTCTTGCTGCTTGACCGCCATAGAGAAAAAGCAGGATGAAGATGGACGCGGCTGACTGGTTGCCGACTGCATTGTAGAAGTTTGCCGTTGAACCTTTGAGCCATTCTTTCAGGTAGTTCCACTGAATTTTCTCTCTGAGGTCTTTAGCCGTTAGATGTATGTAATACAATGTCTGGACTGATGCAGATGCTATAAGACTGATCATTGCTCCTAAAAACAGTTGATGAAGTCCCACGATCAACACATAGGCCAAAGAAACTTTGCATGCTTCTTCTATTAACAAGCCATATCCAATTGCTTGAGGCTTTATCGCTCGCAGACAGCCTTCAAGCATGCTAATCATGTAGAGGTTGATTATCTGAACAGCTGCAACAAGGTAGACGATTCCGTAAGCTTCACTGACGTAAAATGCTCTGGTCACCACGGAGATCAAAGGAAAATAGACTGCCATTGAAACTAGAGCCACGATCAGATTGGCTAGAAGACCAGTTTTGATTGCTCCTTTCGCTCCGCGTGC
>JBGPBD010000080.1:0-4186 GCA_041481045.1 Bathyarchaeia archaeon
GTACCAATTTCAATATTTGACTGATGACGAAATGCAGATGTATGTTCCGATTATGAAGAAGGTCTTTCCGAACTATGATGACCTTGCCAAGTTGTGGTTTAGAAACAAAAGATTGCCGCAATGATGTTTGAGGGGCTGTTTCCTCGCATGATGTGAGAGCGCTGATGTAACCTGTAAGAGTGTGCGGACCGATTGGTTTGCAGCTTTGCTTAGATGCGTGTTATTCGTGTTGAACTGGCGCGTGGACTTTTCCATGTTGAAGTGTGATTTCTCATGGTGGCTTAGGTCGTGGTATAGTGATCATTATGTTCTCTGCAATAGTGTGACTATACGGTGATCACCGCGCGCATTTCGTTAGTTGGAAGAAATGAAGTCGTTGGTCCATGGACGCGTGCCAATATCACCTGTCTCAACGTCCGGGTCTATTTTTGAAGAATATTGATTTCGCGACCGATCTTGTGCCTCTTCTCCATGTCAACAAAAGATGACGTTCTCATTAATTCGCCCATCCGCGCATTGTTCATGAAATTCTCTATTCCGAATGGGTTGACTGCAGTGAAACCCGCCGCTTTCGCCTTTTCGTTGAGTTCCAGAGCGACGAAGCTTCCAGAACGTGCCCTGATATAAGGGGTGGTAAAAACTAGATTTCCTTTGGCTGCCAATGCTTTGTAGGCACCTTCAAGAAAATCGCAGTACAAAGGTTTCAGCTTTTGAATGATTTCTTTCGCATATGATTCAGTGGGGAAATGGCGCAAAGGTGGTCCAAGGTCGGGTTCGGTTACTATGCAATCAACTGTTCCTTTGTCAATCTTCTCTGTCAGATCTCGCGCGTCTCCCAACTGAATTGTGTAGTCTGCTTCTTTTAGATCGTATTCATTCTGTAGCCAATGGAGGTTTGTGCGAGAGGCTTCAACGCACCAATGATTTTTGTCCATCCCTATTACTCGTGCTTTGTTGACGAGGGCTTCTTGAAGGATTGTGCCTACGCCGCAAAAAGGGTCAAGCAGGACTTTTCCAGGCAAGCACACGGAAAGGTTTACCATAATCTTAGCCAGTCTTGGTGGAATCGAGAATATCTTTCGCTGCACAGGTCTGCCCACGTCCCTCTTTTGGAATTCAAACGGGTTGTGCACGGCCACAGTTTTTGAAATGAACACATCTTCTCTTCCCAGGCAAAACAGTATCTCCGCCCCTTTTTCGATCAATCCTTTTTTCAACACTTCAACATGGGTTAACTGTGGAAGCTCTCTTCTTTTTGGAAATCCCATGAACTTGGCTCTGGTTCCTCTTAAAGCCAATTCATCCTTGAAGCAACTCCCTACAAATCTCTGCATTCCCTTGGAAAAGCGCAGAAGACGGGAACTGTCAGAGTAGAGGCTGACTCCAAAAAGGCATTTTGTCGCACAAGTCGCGAATAATTCATCAAGGACATAATCTGACAGAAGATGTGCCTTGGTCTCTGCTAGAGCCTGTTCGTTTCCGTCAAAAAAGGCTTCTTCTACAGTCTTCAAGGGTATTTGAGATAGGATTCTGCCAGTTTTGATTATGCCTCCGAGATAATCAACGAGCGATGGGTCAAAGGCATTTTCTGTGGCGATAATAAAGAAGGATTTTGAGAGATCTGCTACTTTGAACTTGAATTCTCTGGCCTTAAGGAATGTTACAAGCTCGGCTAGAGAGAGTTTCCAGTTTTTTCCTGGGGCGAACACGTATACCGTTTCTTTAGTAGCCAAAACCTTCACGTTTTGATGAGTTCCTAGCTCATTTTGAATCTGGCGATTGCTAATACTACGATGCTGATATTTTAGCATTGCATTTTCCAAATCTGCTGCAAACAAGAAGCGCCTAGGTTTGATATTGCCGATTAGAGATACTGAATATGAACTGCTAAACCAGAAAGCAAATCAACAGTCTGGAAGCATATCCTTGTTTAGTCCAAAATACACGTTTAAATAGCACGATTCGGGTATGCTGAAGGGGAATCTGAAATGCATGCGAAGAACTATCGACCCGTTAAAGGACAATCATACACGAGAAAAGAGTATACAAAAGGTTTTCCCCCACCCAAAATAACGAAGTTTACGATGGGAGACACCAAGGCGAAATTCGAATACGAAGCGAAGCTAATAGCTTTGGAGCAAGCTCAGATCCGCCACAACTCGTTAGAGGCCGCTCGTATAGCTTCCAACCGGATTCTATTGGATAAGCTGGTGAACAATTACCGTTTGGATGTTTTGCCTTATCCGCATAACATTCTGAGGGAGAACAAGATGATTTTCGGCGCGCATGCGGATCGTTTGCAGCAGGGCATGCGAGCGTCTTTTGGAAGACCAATCGGTACTGCAGCGCGAGTGAGGGCAAATCAGACAATTATTCTCGTCAATGTTAATGCTGAAGGCGTTGAAACGGCTAAGATCGCTTTGAAGCGTGGAAGTGCCAAGCTTCCTGTCCCATGCAGGGTAACTGTTGAAAAAATACAAGTTGAAGAGGCGAAGATAGTTGAGTGAAATGCGACAGGATTTGGTGATCTGGTTCGAAAACCTTAGGAAAACTGATATTCCATCCGTAGGCGGAAAGAATGCGAATCTTGGCGAGATGACTAGCGCAGGGATACCTGTTCCGCCTGGTTTCGCCATATCCGCATATTCATACAAGAGATTCATCGAGGAGACGGGGATATCCTCGAAGATCTATGAGATCATAAGGGAAACTGTGACTAACCCGAACGACCCGAAGCTGTATGAAATTGCTTCCAAAAAGATTAGGGAACTTATAGAGTCAACGCCGATGCCTAAAGACATTGAGAACGCCATCAAGTCTGCGTATGAACAGTTGTGTAGGAGACTAAACACAAATGACGCTTTTGTCGCAGTTAGATCGAGCGCGACAGCCGAGGATTTAGCTGATGCCTCTTTCGCGGGGCAGCAAGAGACTTTTCTCAACATCAGGGGCGCATCGGAGGTTGTCCGGAACACTGTTAAATGCTGGTCGAGCCTTTTCACGCCTCGCGCAATATTCTACCGGACCGAGAAGGGTTTCGCGCATGAGAAAGTATTCATAAGTGTTGGCGTTCAGAAAATGGTGAATTCTAGAGCAGCAGGTGTCATGTTTACGATAAACCCTGTTACTGGAGACCTTGGAAAGATAGTAATTGAAGGCAACTATGGCTTGGGTGAGGCCGTCGTATCAGGGTCAGTGACGCCTGATGATTTTGTGGTTGATAAGAAGACCCTAAAAATAGTGGAAAGGCGTATAGCCAAAAAGACGGTTCGGTATATCCGCGACCCGAACACTGGTAACACTGTTCATGCGGAAGTACCTGTTGAATATCAGGAGCAACCGTGCATCAATGATGACGAGATACTGAGACTTGGAGAATTCGGCAGAAACATTGAACAGCATTATGGTAAGCCTCAGGACATTGAGTGGGCAATTGACAGAGACCTGTCGTATCCAACTAACATGTTCATGGTGCAATCCAGACCCGAAACAGTCTGGAGCCAAAAGATCGCGGAGTCTTCAGCCAAGACGGAAACAGAGAAAATCAAACCGACAGAAATGTTGAACGTTGTCGTGAAGGGAATTGCGGCTGGAAAAAGAGGTTTCGGCATAGGCACTGCAAAGGTTGTTACGGGCCCTGAAGAAGCCTCAAAAGTGATGCAGAAGGGCGACATACTCGTTACTGACATGACTAATCCTGATTACGTACCTTTCATGAAGATGGCAGGAGCGATAGTCACTGACAAAGGCGGCGTAACGTGCCACGCGGCCATCGTGAGCCGCGAATTGGGCATTCCTTGCGTTGTTGGAACTGAGAATGGGACGAAGCTCATGATCACAGGGAAGGAATACACTGTTGATTCTCGAAGCGGCGTTGTCTATGAGGGCGCGCTGAAAACGTTAACTGCACAGCTTTCATCAGCTGCTGGAGCCACGATTGCGACGTCGGCAACTTCGGGAGGCGTATTCCAATCTGTGCCTGTAACTGCAACGAAGATCTACATGAACTTGGGTGTTCCCGAAAAAGTTGAAGACTACAAGGACCTGCCGTTTGAAGGCATCGGGCTCATGCGCATGGAATTCATCTTGGCCAGCTACATAGGCGAGCACCCGATGTCTTTTGTTGAGACCGGTCGATCACAGGTTTTCGTGGATAAACTGGCTGAGGGAATAGCAACGGTTGCAA
>JBGPBD010000081.1:0-4172 GCA_041481045.1 Bathyarchaeia archaeon
CGCTGTTGAGGAGCTTCAACACGGCTTCTCTGTTTGGCACGAAACGCTCATCTTTTGCTCCGTAAAGAAAAAGGTCCTCTGTAACCAAAGTGATGTTTGAGCCATTGTCTCTCGTTGTAACTGCAACCTCTTCGATTATCTTCTCCAATGGTACATCCAGCTTCTTTTGCATCGTAGGCGTGCAGAACTGACAGTTTCGGCCACAGCCTCTGGAAATCTCCACTGCACCATGAATAGCTGGATGTCTAATCAAAGGCACATCCTCACAGCTTGAATCATTTTCAGTTCTGACCACACGGGGCAACGGTTGTCCCCTAACAGCTTTCTCAAAAACATCTACGATTGTCTTGGCTCCTCCCCCTATGATCACACAGTCTATTCCGTAGCTGTCAGCTACCTTTTTTCTTTCCAGTTGCCATGAACCAAAGCCCCCCACGATCACTCTAGGTTTGTACCTTCGAAAGCTCTGCTGGTTCATGAGCTCTTTGAACTCGATGGCGTTCATGGGTTCTCCACCGCCAACGAGCGAAGAATACGTTTTGCTCACGTATGCCATTCCCGTGGGATCCATGGAGGATATGCCGACAACTTTGGTTTCAGGACCTACAAAAATGTCAAGGTCAGCAGGATGGACCACTGCCACCTCAGACTCACTGAAGCCATTTTCCAAAAGGAGGGCTTCGACTTTCCGGAGACCATATGGCGCCTGTTTTGCTCTTCCGTCCCCCTCACGTTCAACTGGTGGATAGAGCGTTTTTCTCAGAAACCATAGTGGCACAGGCCCTTTAGCAAAGCCTGCAACGAAGGCAGCAAAAGGGTTGTCGCAGTAGTTGCTCATTTCTGTTGCTGAAGCGGTTAAAACAACTTTGATGCTTTGATTATTCGCCATCACTTCTTCCCTTTTTCGTGAATGCAGAGCACTTAATTCACTGTCTTATTAAAGACTATTGTTGAGGGGTCGGCCGAAAGGGCTCCAATGAGCATATTGAATCAGACGGAAGTGTCTAAATAGTTGAACGATTCGAAATGGGATAGCGGCGTGGTGAGGCTATTGAGATTGCTGCTTGATGAAATGTATACAGGTTTGAAGGAATATTTCGAGACCCTTGGCTGGGATGTGTTGGTAGCCCAAGATGCTGGACTGAAGGGAGCAAAAGACAGGGAAATTGTTGAGTACGCTAAGAACAACAACTTGCTGCTTGTCACGCAAGATCAGAAACCCGCGGAGTTGGCTGAGTTGAAAAGCGTCAAGTGTGTCCTGATATCTAGCGCGATGATTGCCAAGATAGCCGACGAGAAGATAAGGGAGAAATACCCGAACTTAAAGTGAGAATAGCAAGTGATGCAAGCAGTGTTTGTCGTTTCCCTGCTGTCAGAATAGGGTTTTTTGTTCCTTGAGCGAGACGAGGTTTGACACTCTTAACCCTACGAGTCGTATCTTCTTGTCTGTTCCAAGATGGCCATGGATCAATTCTCTGGCTGTTTTCTTCATATCTTGCAGACGGTTGGTCATTACAGGCAATGTCTTGCTGTGAGTGTGTGTCTCAAAATCTTCGTAGCGAATTCTGATCGTAATAGTTCTGAAATAGTAGCCGTAATCTAGAACTTCTTTGGTGACCTCTGTTGAAAGCTCATCCAAGATGTTAAGGACAAGCTCAAAATCCGACGTGTCTTCTTCAAGCGTCACGTCACGACTAATAGATTTGATTTGGCCTCTTTCCTCCACTTCACTCTTGTCGATTCCATGAGCCATTAGGTGGAATTGAGTGCCTGCGACGCCAAAGTTGTCTACCAAGATCGTCGGGTCATGATGAGCCAAATCTCCAATAGTTTTGATTCCTATTGTTGATAGCTTTTGCTCGGTTTTTCGTCCAACCCAAAGGAGTTTGCGCACTGGAAGGGGGGTGAGGAAGGCTTCAACCTCTTCTTCTCTGACTATCGTCAGTCCGTTTGGCTTGTTGTGATCGCTCGCTATTTTCGCAACAAGCTTATTTGGGCCTATGCCTATCGAGCACGTGAGTTTCTGCGTCTGGTGTATTTTGTCCTTTATTTGGTGAGCCAACTTTTCAGCTTCAGTGAAATCCTTCACTCTTGAGGTCAAATCCAGAAAAGCCTCGTCTATTCCCCACTGTTCGAACTTGTCAGCGTATTTTCGCAGGACATCCATGATTTCTTCTGAAACCTGGCTGTAAAGTTCAAAGTTGGGTGGTAAGTATACGGCGTCTGGGCAAAGCTTCCACGCTCTTGAAATTGGCATGGCGGATCTGACACCGAACTTCCTTGCTTCATAATTCGATGTATGGACGACTCCCCTGCCCTTTCCTTCCTTCGGGGCAGCTCCTACAACGACTGGTCTACCTCTGAGCGCTGGCTGTTCCCTTTCTTCGATGGCAGTGAAGAAATGATCCATGTCCAAATGAAGGATAATCCTCTTCTTTTCGTCCATTGTCCCGATTTCCCGTGAGACATTTCAGATTTCTGAAGCAGCAATGCTGCAATTTGAATCTATCGGGCTTGAATATAGATGGGCATCCAAGACCCTTTAGCTTGACTAAGGATTCAGCGTTCATAACTCTTAATGTCTACTCGGTGGAATAAGAGCGATGGTGTTAAGAGGAAAGTCAGATGAGCGTCAACATCTCAGAAGATGCAGTGAAACAAGTAGTTTTTGATTCCGTTAAGAAAAGAAAGAACACCGAGAAGATAGAAGTCACAATAGTTGAGCGGAACCGAGAAGATTGGATAGTCCGGGGCATTTGTCCCATCGACATGGAAGGGCATCCATGGGCTGAGAAATTCGAAGTCATTGTAGATCCAAAGGGAAAGGTCAAATCCGTAGACTTTGCTTTGCTGTGATCGTTGGCTTTCAACATGTATTGATTTCTCAGATTATGCGAGCGCTAGCTACTTCAGCTCTCATTCCATGCTCTTCACATCTCGTTTTTTGAAGGTGCCTTCAAAAGTTATATGCTGAAAAATGCCAGTAATTAGTGAAAGGTGTAATGCGCTTGTTTGGAAAAATCCTGGTTCCCATGGACGGTTCTGAACATTCTCTTAAGGCATTGGAAATGGCGACTCAAATAGCAAGGAAATTCCAAGGAAAGATAACGTTGTTACATGTGTATTCCGTTTCTGTGCAGCCCATCATGATGCCTGAACCGACCGCACTTGGCTCTCCCAGCGTTCCAATCTTGACGGGGGCTGAAGTTTCTAGATTAGTTGAAGTGGCTCGAGAGGTTGGAAACAGGATTCTGAGCGACGGGGAAGAAAAAGCTAAGGCCAAACAGGTTGAAGTTGAAAAAATGCTTGTCGAAGGGCATGCAGTTCAAGAGATTGTCAAGGCTGCAATCGAAGGGAATTTCGATTTGATCGTAGTGGGTGCCCGAGGCATAAGCCACATAAAAGAAATCCTTTTGGGAAGCGTGACTGATGGAGTTATACACCACGCTCGTTGTCCCGTACTGGTCATAAAATAGCTCGCTTGCGGGTAGTGAGAGGGCAAAAACATTCTGCAGCAAAGCTGATGCTTGTCAAAGGCTGTCCGCAATGTGGCTCTGCTAGGGTTACTCTTTCTTGTCTTTGCTTAGCAAGTGCAGAAAGATATTTCTGTGTAGTTCGCCAAAGAGTAAATATCTGGCGTGGTACTAAATGCAAAGAAGAGATTTTCTCGGAGAACCTGTGAAGCACATCAAAATTGCTGGAAAACTTTCTGTGAACGAGCTGGTTCAGCAGTTTAAGAATTCAGGTTCCTTTGGCGCCGGCAGGCTTTCGACTGCCTGTGACATTTACGAGCGGATGGTGCGGGACGAAGATTGCACAATCTTTCTGGCTCTAGCTGGCGCAGTTGTCCCAGCTGGCATGCGTTCTCTCGTTGCTGATTTGATCCGTGAAAGACTGGTCGACGTGGTTGTGAGCACGGGCGCAAACATGGTTCATGATGCAATAGAGGCTTTGGGGGGGCATCATTACAAGGGGCACTGGCTTGTAGACGACTATACGCTTTACAAGTACCACATTTACCGCATTTACGATGTTTTCGTCCCAGAGGAGGACTTCGTGAAGCTGGACTTTAGACTTGCGTCAATCTTCGATGAGATTGCCACTGAAAACGCTGGAAAAAGCTTAGGATCAAACGAGTTTGCTCGAGAACTGGGGAAGAGACTTGAAGATCC
>JBGPBD010000082.1:0-4156 GCA_041481045.1 Bathyarchaeia archaeon
CATGACCCCCGCCGCACTTACCGATGAAGTCACATCGGTCTTCAAGAGCACAAGCTGGCATCTCAGACCTCTAATAGGAAACGCAAGTCTCCCAGAACCTACCCGCACCTTTCCGACAATCTACACCGCAGCCTCGCAGTTCTGTTTCATTTTCGGCTTCTTCCAAACCGTGATCCTAATTTTGAGATTCGCGTTGCATGACCTTCTAGATAAGAAAGCTGACGCTGCCTCTGGCATGGGATTTTGGCTTAGCGCAGGCTACTTCCTATACCTACTGGCGAGTCAGTCTATAAGTTGGTTCGCATTTCTTGCCGGAATAATAATCGCGATCGGCATTGCTATCATCGCATCAAGTATCGTTAGACTCTTCAGAAACACACCCTATTTCAGATAAGTTCATTCAAGCAGTTGCTAACGATACTAGACATAGCAGTTTGGTTTTCGGCTCATTTTCTGTGCCAATGAAAGCCTTTAAATGCCGATTTGGATTTATCGTTCTGCTATTGTGAGGGGATACGCTTGGTCAAGTACATTTTTGTTACGGGTGGGGTATTGAGTTCTGTTGGCAAGGGTATTTTGACTTCTTCTGTCGGCAAGATGCTTCAGACAAGGGGTTTGAGAGTTACAGTTGTGAAGATTGACCCATACGTGAACGTAGACGCGGGGACCATGAATCCGTACATGCATGGTGAAGTATATGTTACGGAGGATGGCGGTGAGACTGACTTGGATTTGGGTTGGTACGAGCGTTTTCTCGACTTGGATTTGAAGACTGAGAACAACCTTACGACTGGAATGGTGTACAAGGCGGTTATTGAGAAGGAACGAAAGGGAGACTTCCTAGGAAGGTGTGTGCAGATTGTACCTCACATAACGAACGAGATCAAGCATCGTATCCGCACTGTGGCGAAAGGCGTCGGAGTCGACGTTGTTCTGACTGAAGTAGGAGGCACAGTAGGTGACATTGAGGGCTTGCCTTTTCTAGAGGCCATCCGCCAAATGCGGTTAGAGGAGGGTTATGACAATACTCTCTACGTCCACGTAGCTTTGGTTCCAGTTCTTGACGTCACTAAAGAGATGAAGACAAAGCCTCTCCAACACAGCGTTAATGAGCTGAGACGTATCGGCATCCAACCTGACATCATCGTTGCTAGAAGTCCAAAAATGATAGATTCCGAATCGCGAACAAAGATCGCGTTGTTCGGGACGATCCCAGAAGACGCAGTGTTCTGTTCCTACACCGTCGAGTCAATCTACCAGGTTCCGCTCATCTTGGATGATCAGGGAATGGGCGATTTCATATGCAAGAGATTCGGGTTCACAGACTGCAAGAAAGACTTCAAAGAATGGAAAGAGTTCGTAGAAGCGACCCTCAACCCGGAGCATGAGGTGAACATTGCTTTGGTAGGCAAATATGCCGGGTTAACGGACAGCTACGTAAGCATGAATGAAGCACTGCGCCACGGTGGAGCTGCATGCAAAACTAGGGTTTGCATCAATTATCTGGAGGCTGAAAAGCTTGAACAAAACCCGAACACCGTGGAAGCAATGAAGAACTTCGACGGAATTTTCGTCCCCTATGGCTTCGGTCCTAGAGGAACGGAAGGCAAAATAACGGCTATAAAGCTCGCAAGAGAAAATGACATTCCATTTCTTGGAATATGCTATGGCTTCCAACTTGCCATAATTGAATTTGCTCGACACGTCTGCGGTCTTGAGGACGCGAACAGCACAGAAATTAACCCGAACTCTCAAAATCCCGTAATTGACTTGATGCCAGAGCAAAGGGGAATAGAGGCTAAGGGCGCAACGATGCGGTTAGGCGCACACAAGATAATCGTAAAGCCAAATACGCTGGCGTATGCGCTGTACAAGTGCGAAGAAATCTACGAGCGTCACAGGCACAGGTTTGAGGTTAATCTTGACTTTCTCGAAAAACTTGAGAAAAACGGGCTAATATTCTCAGGAAAGAGTAGTGATAGCCGCAGAATGGAAATTCTTGAGCTGCCCGATCGGTATTTCTTTTTCGCTTCACAGTTCCATGGAGAATTCAAAAGCCGCCCCGGAAAGCCTGATCCCGAGTACTACGGTTTCGTCAAATCATGCTTGAGCAAGAAATTAGGCAAGTCTAGACCAGAGTTCTGACGCCGTCGACTTTGATCTTGTGGTCTAGTATGCGCTGTGATGAGGTCTAACAAGCTCCTCAAGCATGGAAAGCATCGCTGGCACTTTGAACACTATATCTGTGAAAGTTATTATGCCAACGAGTCTCTCATCGTTCATAACTGGAAGTCTTTTGGCCTTTTTCTTGGCCATGAGTTTAGCGGCTTCCTCTATGCTTGCATTTTCATTGATGGTCAGAATAGGGCTTGTCATGACATATTTCGCGGTGAGGGTCTCAGGGGCCATGGACGGTTCTACCATTCTCCTGAGGATGTCACGTTCCGTTATAATGCCTACTGGTCTCTGTCCCTGTACAACAATTATTGAGCCTATGTTGAACTTGGTCATGGTGGCCACAACTTCCTTCATTGTGGTGTCTGGTCGCACGACCTTCACATTTTTCGACATAATGTC
This sequence comes from Bathyarchaeia archaeon, assembly GCA_041481045.1. Classification (GTDB taxonomy): domain Archaea; phylum Thermoproteota; class Bathyarchaeia; order Bathyarchaeales; family Bathycorpusculaceae; genus DASPTR01. The sequence continues at coordinate 2,578 of JBGPBD010000082.1, forward strand.
TCTAACAATGACTATCGTCGCCATTCAATCTTGCCCCCAAAGCGGACGCATAACAATTTGGTTCCAGTTATTTATCTGTTTTTTGTGAATTCACGCTCCACAAGCTACGTTAACAAGGACCTTCTTTGTTTAGCATGGTTTATATGATATAGATGAATATTGGAAACCAGAGGAGAACTAAGCATGAGTAAGTCCACAGACAACTTGAAAAGCGCGTTCGCCGGTGAATCTCAAGCAAATCGACGCTACTTGGCCTTCGCTCGGAAGGCTGATGAAGAAGGTTACTCTCAGACTGCAAAGCTCTTCAGAGCAGCTGCGGAGGCAGAAACGATTCACGCGCTGAATCATCTTAGAATAGTTGAAGAAGTGAAGTCTACGAAGGAGAATGTGGAAGCCGCAGTCGCTGGAGAGACTTTCGAATACAAGAAAATGTATCCTGACTATTTGGGCATTGCCAAGCAGGAAGGCAACCAACAGGCTGTTTGGAGCTTTGATGTCGCAGACAAGGTTGAGCAAGTTCACGCTGGTCTGTTCGCGAAAACAATCAAAGCACTGAAGAACGGCGAAGAATTGCCACAAGTAGATTATTACGTTTGCGGCGTATGTGGAAACACTGTTGAAGGGGCAGCACCTGAGAAGTGCCCAATATGCGGCTCATCGAAAGCAAAGTTCTTCAAAGTAGCTTAGCACGAAGGCCTATGAATCAAACTGATTCTTCAAACGTTCTGAATTATCGCAATCGCCTAGAAACAGCCAGTGGCTACGCCGAAGTCTGGGAGCTCGTCAAAGACACGGTCAAGTTCTCGCTGGAAAAGCGCCGAGACAAAATGATGCTTTTCCTTGATGATCTGCCCATCCAACTCGGCGCTTACCACTCGATTGGGACCAACAACATCGTTCTGAACCGGACTCTGGTCCAAATTGTTGAGGCAACCATCAAGTCAAAGCGAGTGGTCAACGCCCTGATTTACAACTTGCTCCTGCACGAGTATATGCACGCCTTGGGAGAGTATTCTGAGGAAGACGTGAGAAGGATGGTCTACGAAGTGGCCAAACAGTGCTTCGGTGAGAAGCACACAGCCGCCATAATCGCGAAGAAAACCCCATGGGCATTACTCAACGGGATTCCAATGGAAGCAATTAATGCGCCTAGGCGCGCTATGGAAATCGTGAAGAATTTCGAAAAGACAGACAAGTATATAGTATAGCCCAACTTTTCTCAACGTGGCCATTGCATGCTCTTAGGAAGGCTACAGCATGTCAGGAAACCTAAATTCCCCGATGTCACATTGCCCTTGCAGGTGGTTTGTGTGAGCACGAAATCTGGAATCGGCGTGGTCCGCGAGAACATGCTGAGAAAGGATGGCAAAGCCCTAGTCAGCAAGATCAGAGCTGAAGGAAACGACCTGAAACAGCACATTTTGAACGCAGTTGAAGTGATCGGCGGTTTTGGAAAGGTTGTTGAGAAGGATGATCAGATCTTGCTGAAGCCCAACTTCAACACGGGTGATGCTCCTCCCGGGTCCAGTGACCCCGATTTCATCAAGGCTGTCATCGAATTGTTGTATGAGCATGGTGC
>JBGPBD010000083.1:0-4118 GCA_041481045.1 Bathyarchaeia archaeon
GAGATCTGTCCACCACATCAACGAAAAAACCGGATCTCATCTTCATAGGATGCCCGCACTGCTCATTGAACGAGATTAAGCATCTTGCGAACCTGATAGGAGGCAAAAAGGTCAAGGCAGGAACGGAGTTTTGGGTTTGCACGTCGCATTGCATCAAGCAGAAGGCCAAGAACTACGTTAAGAGGATAGAGGAAAGCGGAGCCCACGTGCTGGAAGGGGTATGCACTGTTGTCTCGTGGACCGAGAAATTGGGAATAGAGACAATCATGACGAACTCGGCAAAAACAGCCCATTATGCTCCAACTCTGAACAGGGCAGAAACGATATTCGCGACGCAAGAAGAGTGCGTAAAGGCAGCCCTTGGACGGTAAGCTTTATTCGAACGAAAGGATATTCTGCATGATACTTCGGGCTTTAGGGGCTCCGGTAGTATAGCCCGGCCAAGTATTCCGGCCTTTCGAGTCGGAGACCCGGGTCCAAATCCCGGCCGGAGCACCACAACTCTAAACAAAGCATTCGTTATCTCTTTACTCTGCGGATTTCGAACACGACAGGATTCTCTGCGTCAGGACAAGCATTGCATATCACGTCCCTGTCTTCTGCCCATGGGAACACAACGCCATACCGCAGAGCATAGACCTTTGGAAGCAGAACCATCAGGGCACTGTAGCAGATGTTTCCTTTCACTGTTTTTCCATCAAAGACTATCTTGTCGCCCACCTTATGTCCAAAAGCGCATTTTCCCTTCTGGTTCTTCACGGTCACTTCCACGATTGACATACTAGTTCACAACAAGCTTCTCTGGCGTATCTGATATTTGTTTCTTACGAGACCTTCGTTGCCCAATCCATGACTAATCGCCTCAAAAAGTGAGATCATCGCCCAAACACGTTCCTCTATTCTACCGAAAGTCACACAAAACTCAAATACAGGCTGACGCTATCGAATATGCTTCACAACCCATGGCGATCAAAAATGACCGAAAACATACTCTCAAACTACAGGAAATTGATGGATAAGACCAAGGAGATCATGATTTTCCTCTCGACTGAGGCAATTATGCAATGGGACATGGAAACGATGATGCCCCCGAAGGCCATTGACCTAAGAAGCCAACAGCTGGCTCTGCTCAGTGGAATACAGCATAAAATGGAGACTGATCCAGAAATAGGAGCTCTGCTCAATGCGATTGAGCGTAGCAAAGAATTTGATAAATTGGATACAGTTCAAAAAAGAAACGTGTACCTGATCAGGAAGAACTACGACGAGCAGACAAAGCTCCCAGAAGAGCTTGTCAAAGAGATGGCAAAACAGCATGCCATTGCCATTGACGCTTGGAAAAAGGCCAAAGCCGCCAAGAACTTTGCCATGTTTAGACCAGAACTTGAAAAAAACGTTGAACTATCAAAGAAAGCTGCAGAAATCCTCATGAAAGTGAAGAAGACAGAAACGCCTTATGACGCTTTACTGGATATTTTCGAGCCAAAAATGACCTCCAAAGAAATCACAAAGGTCTTCGACGAACTCCAAGAAGGACTAGTCTCATTGCTGAGAAAATGCGAAAGCTCTCCAAAACAGCCAGACACAAGCATTCTCACCCGGAAAGTCCCAATAGAAGTGCAACGCAAGATCGCAACGGCACTCGCTGAAGCTGTCCAATATGACGTGACGTCAAAGAACGCCGGAGGAAGAATAGACGAAACTGAACACCCCTTCACAACTGGCTACTACGACGATGTACGAATAACAACACATTACTACGAGAACCTATTTGCTTCATCCGTGTTTTCGGTACTGCATGAAGCTGGGCATGCCCTCTACGAGCAGGGTCTAAACCGGCAATGGATGTACCAACCAGTAGGGACGGGATGCTCTTCAGGCCTCCACGAATCACAATCTCGCTTCGTAGAGAACATAATCGGCAGATCACGGGAGTTCTGGGCATATTTCCTGCCGAAACTCGAAGAACTCACAGGAAAAACTCTCTCAGATCTAGATTTAGACAAGTTTGTCCACACCATAAACCAAGTTAAGCGCTCAAAGATACGCGTTGAAGCAGATGAGGTCACCTATGGGCTTCACATAATAGCGCGGTTCAACATTGAAAGAGACTTGTTCGCAGACAAAATAGCAGTAAAGGAGCTCCCTGAGATATGGAACCAAAGCTACAAGGACTATTTAGGTGTCAAAATTGAAAATGATTCCGAAGGCGTCATGCAAGACACACACTGGGCTAACGGCTATTATGGCTACTTCCCAACCTACGCTCTTGGCAACATCTACAGCGGACAAATACTAACAGCAATGGAAAAGGACCTGCCGAACTGGCGGAAGCAGCTTGAAAAGGGCAACTTCGCAGAAACGAGACAGTGGCTCATCAGAAACGTTCACAGTCAAGGAAACCTGTACGATCCAGCGGAACTAATCAAAAAGATTAGCGGAAAAGAGCTCACAGTCAAACCATACTTGAACTATCTAAACGCCAAGTATTCAAGACTGTACGGTTTCTAGCTTCCTCTTTTTTCTCAAGGCTCCATAAACTTCCCGAGCCACATAACCCGTGATCCCAGCGAATGTTAGAAACAGGCCACTCCATCCGTAAACAGCATTGTAATAGTTGCTGCCGTACAAGAACAAGACAACCCCGAGAATAATGATCAGTATGATTGCAAGATCCTTCCAAGACACTCGAAACACATCCCGAACCAGGTTGAAGTCCCAATAGCTCCCGAAGTATATAGCCTTGTCGACGACAAAACCAAAAGCGACGCGCAAATCGCCTTCGTGACCGCATATTCGACGCAAAACCAACAGCAGATGCCGAACACTCACCTCAACCCAAGTGGAAAACGACACTTCCCCGCGAAATCTCATCCCATTTCTGCCAACTGCAATTATGTTCCGACACTTTTATATACAGGATGCGTGATTTAGAATGCTTAGGTGATGTTTTAGTGTCGGAAAGTGATACTAAAAGGCCTGGTTCCAGAGAGGAGCTTGTCACAGTGTTGACGGAAGCTGCAAAGAGAACTGTCGACGCACGTCATATTTCGAGGGGCAAGCCGACAGTGTCTGGAACAGCCGAAGCACTTGGAATACACAGGGACACACTTCACACGTGGTTGAAGGAGTTCAATGTCGACTTCAAAGAGATAGCAGACTCAGTGCCGACAGCAGTAGACACTTCAGCTGCCGAATCACATGAAAAAGCATACTTGATTGGAGAGGCACTTGTCGGAGAAGGTAATGAAGTTGCGCACATCGATCTTCTAATCGGCGACAAGTGCGGTCCTGTTGGAGACGCTTTTGCCGCTGGACTGTCGAATCTGTCGGCAGGCCACACGCCGCTTCTGGCAGTGATAAGGCCAAACCTTCCCCCCAAGCCTCACACCCTGCTCGTACCGAAAGTTACTGTCAAAAATTCTCAGGATGTAAGCAAGATATTTGGACCTGCGCAGGCCGCTGTGGCAAAAGCAGTTGCCGACGCAGTTGAAGAAGAGATCATTCCCAGAGACAAAGTTGACGACTGGGTAATCATATGCAGCGTATTCATACATCCCCAAGCAACTGATTTCCGCAAGATATACCACTATAACTATGGAGCAACAAAACTAGCGCTGAAAAGAGCCCTAACAAAATACCCAACACTTGAAAAACTCTTCTATGACAAAGACAGAGCCAAACACCCAATAATGGGATTCAAAGTCCCACGCCTTTGGAGACCGCCGTACCTACAGATTTCGCTTGACAACCCAGACCTTGAAACATCCAAGAGGATAATAGAACAGCTCCCTGGAAGCGACAGGATAATACTGGAAGTCGGCACACCACTGATCAAAAGGTACGGAGCAAGAATAATAAACGACCTTAGACAGGTAGCCAAAGACATGTTCATGGTGGCAGACCTCAAAACTTTAGACGTCGGCAAAGTCGAAGTAGACCTGGCTTACAATGAAACTGCAGATGCAGTCGTAGCCGCTGGACTGGCACCAGCTGAAACGCTGGATTCCTTCATCCACGAAGCGAAAAGACTGGGCACCTACGCCGCCGTAGACATGCTAAACGTAGAAGACCCTATCAAGAAACTCAAAACCATCAAGGAATTTCCAGACATAGTA
>JBGPBD010000084.1:0-4066 GCA_041481045.1 Bathyarchaeia archaeon
GAAACTGATGAAACTCGATGAAGACATAGAAGTCTACCCAGGACACGACTACGGCCCCAAACCTCACTCGACAATAGGCACAGAAAGGAAAACCAACTACACACTTGAAAAACGAACGCTCAAAAAATTCATAGAGTTCATGAAGCAACCCTAGAAAACCTAGTCACAAACTCGCGCGCGCTTCAGCAAATCAAGACGCATCCTCCACACTCAAAACAACTAGGCCCAGAACAGTCGAGAGCATAATCGCGTTAATCACTGACAGAAATGTGCAACAAAGAACTTGAGTGTTAGGGCAAACTAGATTAATATATCTTCAAAATAACTCAACCTGCAGACAAACATAGGAGATGCAGGTTTTGCCAGAGATTCTGGTCCTGTACTACAGTCGAACAGGAAACACTGAAAAAATGGCCAAGGCAGTCGCAGAAGGCGCAAAAACCGTGCCAGGAACCATCGTTGACCTCAACTACCACGCGGAGCCTGAAGCACTAAGCCAATATGACGCCATAGTGGTTGGAACACCAACATACCATCACGACATGACCATAGACATGAAAACTCTCTTCGAAGAAGCCGCCGTCAAAAACGTCACTTTCAAGGGCAAAATAGCTGCAGCCTTCGGATCATACGGTTGGAGCGGAGAAGCACCTCGAATGATTCTCGAAATAATGAAAAACAAGTTCGAGATGAACGTGATCGAGCCGCCGCTACTAGCGAAATACACCCCAGACAACGCGGCATTGCAAAACTGCCGAGAACTGGGGAAAAAAATCGCCGAAAGACTTATTCACAGTGCCTAACTTGTTCTAGACTTTGAGGGCCAACCTAATGAGCTCAAATGACAAATTGGTCACATTCATGGAAAACCAAATCCTGATCGAAAACCAGATCGTTGAGTCACTGAACAACGCATTAAGCGACATAGCGAACCCATCCGTCAAAGGGGTTCTGAAAGGCATATCCCTGGATTCCGTAAAGCACGCGGAGCTTTACGCTTCCGCAATCAAGTTGTTGACAAGCATTTCACAGGCTCTAAAGCAGGAAGATCTAGACGAACAGAGAAAACTCGTGGAAAAACACATAAAGTTGGAATCTGAACTAATCGAAAAACTCAACAAAGTCTTGCCTGCTATCGAAAACCCAAAGGTACGGTTACTCTTGGACGCGGTATTGTCCGATGAGAAGAGACACCATGAACTTCTGAAAATGGTGCTTGAAATCATCGTACGTGGAGAAACCATCACCGAAGCTGACTGGTGGGACGTTCTCTGGAAAGGCGTTCCATTCCACGGCTCACCCGGAGGCTAGGCTAGACTCAGTTTAGCAAGAAACGCTTGTTGCCGCCAGATTAGATTCTAGCACACGTTCTAGAAACGAATATAAGTCATCTCTGAGCACTCAATTTCTGGAAAACTCGCAGCGAAGCAACATTCGAGTCGCGCCTAATTATGAACAATGAAAAAACCACCCGCGAAGAATCCGTTTCGAACAGCGAAGCGGAAAAAGCTAATGGCGAAGCAACGTTTCTAGAGGATGAGGAGATCCTTTGCACGCCAGTGGAGAATATTCTCACTAGACTGGGAAGTTCCCAGTCAGGACTCACGTCAGAACAAGCCGCAAGATTGCTCGAAGTCTATGGTCCTAACGAAGTGGCGAAAAGACAGAAAAGGACGGCCATCGTCAAGTTTCTTTTCAATTTCAGGAATCCACTCGTAATAATACTCGTTCTCGCTGGACTAATAGCAGGCGCGACCGGAGAGCTACCTGACGCAACAATCATCTTTGCCATAGTCTTTCTAAGCGTTATTCTCACTTTCTTTCAGGAATCCCGGGCTGAAAAAGCAGCTGATGAACTGAAGGAAAGAGTCGCAACTACCGTAGCAGTGATAAGAGAGGGCATAAAGCGTGAAATCAAACTCTCAGAAGTCGTCCCAGGCGACATGATAAGTCTCTCTGCAGGAGACATAGTGCCCGCAGACGCAAGGCTGATCGCCAGCAAGGACTTCTTCATCGACCAGTCATCTTTAACAGGAGAGTCATTTCCAGTTGAGAAAACACCATCACCCGTGCCGCCTGAATGTGTCCCCACTACGACTGAATGGGACAATTACCTGTTCATGGGTACGTCAGTGGTGAGCGGTTCAAGCACGGCCGTTGTTGTGAAAACTGGAGGCACCACTGAGTACGGAAAGATCGTTAAGAGAATCGTTGAAAGAAGACCTGAAACCGAATTTGAAAGAGGGCTAAGACACTTCGGCTATTTGATTATGCAAATAACCTTTCTGCTTGTCATCTTCGTCTTTTTCATAAATGCTCTGCGTGGTCGCGCAATTGTCGAGTCTCTGCTCTTCTCCGTTACCTTGGCAGTAGGCCTAACGCCAGAGCTTTTGCCAATGATCCTGACCGTGAACCTTTCAAAAGGCGCCCTTGCCATGTCAAAAAAAGGCGTCATAGTCAAACAGCTGTCCTCAATCCAGAATTTCGGCAACATGGATGTTCTATGCACTGACAAAACAGGCACACTGACAGAAAACAAAGTCACGCTGATGCTGCACGTGGACGTGGAGGGAAAAGACGATGAAAAGGTCCTCCTGTATTCATTCCTAAACAGCCATTTCCAAACTGGCTTGAGAAGCCCGCTTGACGAGGCAATACTTTCATACCAACAAGTCGATGTCAGGGACTATCAAAAAATAGACGAGGTTCCATTCGACTTCGTCAGAAGACGCGTATCAGTTGTCACTCAGCGCTTAGGGGAAAGATTCTTCATCACCAAAGGAGCCCCAGAAGAAATCATCAAAGTCTGCTCCTTCTACGATCTTTCAGGAAAAGCATTCGACCTAGGAAGCGAAACGCAAGGAAAAATCGAACAGAAATACTATGACTTAAGCTCTGAAGGATTCAGAGTCCTCGGCATAGCCTACAAAAAAGTCAAAGAAGAGAAAACAGCATACTCTGTTAATGACGAAAGCGACATGGTCTTCCTTGGATTCGTCGCTTTCATGGACCCGCCAAAAGAAACCGCCAAAGAATCCCTGCAACTGTTCAAAAAGAACGGAATCGAACTGAAGATACTCACCGGAGACAACGAGCTAGTCACACGAAACGTCTGCGACCAGTTGGGATTTGAAATAAAAGGTGTAGTCCTCGGAGTAGAAATCGCGAGAATGAGCGATGATGCGCTTTTGAGAGTGGTTGAGGAAGCCAACATCTTCGCAAGAGTCACGCCTGTTCAGAAAGACCGAATCATTAACGCATTGAAGGCTAATGAACACGTCGTAGGCTTCCTAGGCGACGGCATAAACGACGCTCCCCCCATGAGGGTCTCTGACGTCAGCATATCAGTGGAAAACGCCGTGGACATCGCCAAAGAATCAGCAGACATCATACTTCTACACAAGGACTTGAGGGTGCTCGAAGAAGGTGTGCTTGAAGGCAGGAAAACCTTTGGCAACACCATGAAATACATCATGATGGGCATAAGCTCAAACTTCGGAAACATGTTCAGCGCGGCTGGAGCATCCATGTTCTTAACATTCTTGCCCATGCTTCCCACACAAGTACTGCTGAACAACCTACTTTATGATTTGTCTGAGCTAGCCATTCCGACAGACAACGTTGATGAAGAGTACGTCCAAAAACCTAAGAGGCTAGAAGCTTCCTTCGTCAGGAGGTACATGCTTTACTTCGGCCCGGTAAGTTCCATCTTCGACTTTCTCACTTTCTTCGTGATGCTTTACGTCTTTCATGCCACAGAACCAGTGTTTCAGACAGCATGGTTCATTGAATCATTGTGCACTCAGACACTGGTCATCTTCGCGATTAGAACGAGGCGGCGACCATTCTACAAGAGCAAGCCAAGCTTACCATTGCTCATAAGCAGTCTAAGCGTGGTTGCATTTGCTCTGATCCTGCCATTCACGATAATCGGCAGCTGGTTCCAATTCACACAACCTCCGATCACCTTCTTGCTAATCTTGGCAGTATTCGTCGGTACCTACCTAGCTTTAGTGGAAGCCGTCAAAACCCTGTTCTACCGAAGACACGCGCAAAAACTGGAAAA
>JBGPBD010000085.1:0-4057 GCA_041481045.1 Bathyarchaeia archaeon
AATCTCACGGAAATTGGGGTTCACCGAGTCTGCTCTGATCATTGCGGGATCCAAGACCTATGATATTGCTGGAAAAACTGTCAAGGAGCTTCTGGAAGACAGAGGAATGCGAGTTGAGACTTGTCTTGTTGAGACGGCTACCATCGAGGATGTTGAAGCGGTGGAGCAGAGAATCAAGGTGTTGAAACCTGAAATCGTGTTCGGCGTGGGAGGTGGAACCAAAATTGACGTTGCAAAATGCAGTTCTGCCCGCCAGGAGATTCCGTTCGTAAGCGTTCCGACCACTGCTTCCCATGATGGAATCGCGAGTCCATTGTCTTCTATCAAGGGTACTGAAAAGGCATATTCGGTCATGGCTCAGGCCCCTCTTGCGATAATAGCGGATACGGACATCATAATGCAGGCGCCATGGCGCTTTTCCGTCGCTGGGTGCGGAGACGTATTGGCGAAGCTTACAGCCGTGAAAGATTGGAAGCTTGCACATGAAGAGAAAAACGAATATTATGGAGCGTATGCAGCAAGCTTGGCTTTGATGAGTGCGAGATTGCTAGTTGAGAATGCTGATGTGATGTGTGAGAAAAGCGAGGAAAGCATCCGTGTACTTCTGGAGGCTTTGATAAGTTGTGGTGTCTCTATGAGCATTGCTGGCAGCAGTCGTCCATGCAGTGGGTCAGAACACATGTTCAGCCACACTCTTGAGATGATCATGCCTAATCATTCTATGCATGGTGAGCGATGTGGAGTTGGCACGGTTATGATGGCTTACTTGCACAGGACTGGTTGGAAGCGGGTGAAAGCTACCCTTGAGAAGCTAGGAGCGCCTACAAGCGCACGAGAACTTGGTGTTGACAAGGAGGAAGTTTTGAAAGCGCTTAACATGGCTGCGACCATAAGGCCGGAGAGATACACTATTCTGAACAAGCTGAACTTGAATGAAGAAGGCTACGAGAAGCTGGCGAAAGCAACAGGCGTTATTTAGTTTCGGTCTTGCTGTCGGATTCTTTTTCTTTTTGAGGCTTGGCTTTTGCTGGTTTCTTGGTCCTGGCTTTCTTGGGCTCGGCTTTTGCAGGTGGGGCTTTCTTGGCTTCGGTTTTGAAGGTTTCGACAAACTTGACCGTTGTTGTGTCTGGGAAGAATTTCTGTATGTCTAGGGCTATGCCTCTTTTGGCTACTTGGATCCCTTCTAGGTAGAAGGCTTCTTCGGGCATTTCTATGGTTACAGTGTCTGCTTTGTTGGTGAATTGAAACTTGGTTTCTTCTACGGCAGGTGTTCTTCTATGAATCAAAGCGCGGATTTTGTCTTCATCCTTGTCAAGCTTCTTTTTGATCGTGACTTCGTATACGAGTGTCTTGCCTGCTAGTGGCGGATTGAAGTCGAGGAGGACTCGTCCGGCGCCTACGGCTCGAACGGTGGCCATTTTCCCGTTATATTCAACGCGGACGCCAAGTGCAGGGGTTATTCCCTTGTCTATCAGATGTCTTAAGGGAATTCGTTTGACTTTTTCTGGATCTCTTGCTCCGAAGGCTTTGTCTTGCGGTATTTCTACGGAAGATGGTTTAGCAACTTCCATTGTTGGTAGGCTGTCGTCCAGAGCCTTTAGAACCCAGCTCTCTCCTATTACGACTAGTTTAGGCTCGTAAATTTCGCCCTCTTTGTATAAGTGTTCTTTCTTGGCGGTGTCTTCCAATGTGGTGTCGAAGACTTCCCCTGTCTCTTTTACTTTGGCTACGTAATCGATTGTTATGAAGTCGCTTTTCTGTAAGCTCACAGTATCATCCTTTGAAGTATTGGCAAACTAGGTTCTGAACCTAATAAAAGCTTTCCCCTTTTTTCATGCTGCTTCATAGCCCTAAACAGAGACGAAGAAGCCTTTTATCGTTCCTCTTTTTCCACCGGGATTAGGGCATGTGTGGCGAATATGTGTTTTTGTAACCTCCTATTTATAGAGGGGTACATATGAGCATGTTGTTTCATGATACCGGATGTCTACTATGATAGGCCACGAGTGCAATACGGTCTATGCTTCTGGTGCACTCATGAATAGCTGTGTGCGGTTGAGGTAGAACAACGCTACGCCTTCGGATTAATTTCTAAGGCGATTAGGAAAAGAAGGGAAAAAATGGTGGGTGAGGGTTATTCGATTCCCCATTTTCTGCTGATTTTTACGATGAGGAAGACTACGAAGGCTACGATGATGAAGGTTATTAGCGCTACTAGGAATTCGCCAATGCCGTATGATTGTGACAGGACGGTGACAGCGTATGTTGCTAGGTCTTTCATGCCGGGGATTGCCAGTCCTATGGTGGGTAGCAGGAGGTCTTTGACGAGTGCTTGTACTAGGCTACCGAGGTAGAGGCCAATTATGAAGCCTACTGCTAGGCCTAGGACCTTGTACTTTGACATGAAGTCCATGAACTCGGCCCACAGACCCTTCGGTGCTGGCGCTGGGGCTGCGGGTTTAGGTTCCAAGGCTGCTCGAATTCGTCGCAGTTCTTCCAACATCTCATTGTCGTTTGTCAAGTTTTCACTGAAGACGGCTTTCCTTAATGTATGCTTATAAGACTTTTGAAGGTGACCTTGCGTTTGCTTTGGTGTTGGCACATCTGAACATGTTGTTTCCCGTTTCTGAAGGTTCAAGAGGGAGTCCGCGCTGTGGACTCGGGTTAGTTCGGTGTCAATGCTTGCTGAAGCGGTTTAGGCATGTTGTTTAGTCACGGGGTTTTTCGGAATTGGTACTGCGTTGGGAAATTTCAGGCAGGATTTCGAGTGCTTCGTCGATTGTTCTTATTGTGCCTTTGATTCTTCGTAGGTATTTTTGGAAGTTCAGGACTTTGATCACTGTTGTGCCTTTTTCAGTTATTGCAAATGCGCTTGTGTTTTCGGTTTTTCTGTCTTCGACGAGGGCGCTTCTGATGAGAAATTTTAGGTTTTGCTCTAGAAGCATGAGGTCCAGGTGTGCTTCTGATGCTAGTGCATGAAGGGTCAGGGGTCTATTTACGAGGGCTTCTAGTATGTCTTCGTATGATTCTAATTTTGACTTTCGCATTGTGGCCTGACCGTTTCTTAGGCTTTCATCTGAAATGGATAAATCAGTTATGAACGTTGAATCTTTATTCTTGGGGTTCAGATTGCTTTGGAGAATTCTGGTTTGTGGTTTGTCGTGTTCGTTAGATGATGGAGTGCCGCGTTGGGGTTGTTTGAGACTTTGGAGGTTCGTTGATTTCGGTGGTTTTTTGGGTTCTGTTTAGTGTTCAGGCGTTTTATTTGAGTAGGTTGCTGATTCTGTTGTATTGTAGGATGTATTGGGTGCCTTTTTGGCTTGTGGTGTAGATTCTTGCTCCCTCTGCGTACGTTGTTTCGATTAGACCGAATTTGGTCAGCTCGTTCAAGTAGAATCTTAGTCTTGTGGAGTTCAGGTGTGACTGCTTCATGATGTTGACTTGTCTTTCTCCGTTCTGAGCAACTGTCAATATTGTGGCTGTTATTTCTGTTCGGCTTCTGTTTTTGCCTACGGCGGCTCGAATCAAAGCACGATCCATTACGATGCCACATTATTTATGAGGAGCAGCTTAGGATATAAGCTGTGGCGTAAAAGACACCTGACTAACTAATGGTCTTGACAAGTGTGAGACGTCGCCTGCTGAAGAGTATGCAACCGTGCTCAGGCCGCGTTTGTCCGTTTTGAACGTGTGTTTGAAACTGCTTGAGGCACAATTTTCCATCTTGCCATAGATCAGTCCTGACTTCGGCTTCTTGTTGGTCTCGGCTGTTCTGGGCGCGGTTGTTTTGGGTGTGGCGCATGTGTTTTGCCCGTTTGAGTGCATAGTGAGATTTTCTTTGAAATGTTCTTTGGGTGTAACGTGTTGAACCTGCGTTTCAATTTTTGAATGTTGAAATTTGATTTCCAATGTTGGCTGAAGGTAGTAGATCAGGATTTTCTTTCGTGTTTTGCTTGGAATCACTATGCGCGAAGGGCTGTTTTTCGCTGTTTTCTTGGATTTCAGCATGAAGCAAAGTGCGTTGCAAAGAACGATGGCTTTCCATATTGGTTTTGTG
>JBGPBD010000086.1:0-4044 GCA_041481045.1 Bathyarchaeia archaeon
CGTGGCAGGCAGGAAATGGGGATCCTTCCACTTTGACATACTCCAAGAAGAGTACATGAACATAAGGATGAACCTGCTCAAGAACGTCCTCAGAGACGAAGTAGATGGCTATTTGGAGAAGACAGGGCCAAACCTCAAACCTGCCAGATGAAGGAATGATAGCGCACGCATACGCAATATTGACAAAAACGCACGCAAAGGCAACCAGCTAACTCATCCTGGCAAGCCGTTCTCAGTAGCGCGCGCTTCTTTATCCTTCTCGGGGTTTGGCGATTATTTCGAGGATTTTGAAATCTAAGAATTTTCTTGGATAAGCGGATTTTGCCACTATGGCTGTGTCTGCTCCGCTTCCTGTTCCTCCGATGGCTATGACTTCCTTGTCCACTGGGATTAGTCCAGCGTCAGCTGCCATCAAAATTATTTCGGCGCATACTTTCATTCCTTGGGAGAACCTGTATAGCGTTTGGGTTACGATCTCGTTGAAGGTTTTTCCGCCGAATTTTTCCGTGAAAGCTGAACCCACATCGTCACCAAATGCATGTGTTCCAGTGAAAACCTTAATCTTCTTAGCCAGCAGTTTCTCTCTTTCTTCTTTAGTCATTACCCAGCCTTCGCTCTTGTAGCTTTCACTTATTGTCACTGCGACGACGTTGAATTTTGCGGGATTAAAAACTTGGGCGGCTTTAAAAGCTGTCTTGCCATGAGTAGAGGCTACGACAATATCTTTTATGCCCAACTCTACAGCTCTTTCATACGCCGTCTTAATGGTTTCTTCCATATTAGCGGAACCAGTCTTCTCAAAATAAACCGTATTCTTCTTCACAACTATTCACCTTTCCATACAGCATTCCATCGTCTCAACCACATTTAAAAACTATCCCCCTCTTTCTCACTAGCGCGCGCTAAAAGCATGGAACTGTTTGTATTTGATATTATTCCTACTGTGAATATCGTTACTTAAGAATTGCAAATATCGCTAGATGGCATTAGACCTTTCAACCCATAGTCAGCCGGGTCTACAATCCTATCTGCGAGGCTACCTGTTTAAGTCCCGACAAGGATAATTCAAACACTCTCTCTTTGGGAATGCCAATCTCCTCGCAGATCACTATCCTCTCTCTGTCGGCGCCTCTTGCAAAGTCTTTGTCCTTGAACTTCTTGGCGACTGTCTCAGTCTTCACGTCTGCCAGCCTTTTAGAAGGCATAACCAAAGCACAAGCCACCAATAATCCTGATATAGCATCGCATGCAATGAGTGCTTTCTCCATTCTAGTCTCCGGTTTGACACCAGTGTGCATGGAATTATGGGATTTTATAGCTCGCATAAGCTCTCCGGAAACCTTTCCATTCAAAATCTCCTCAGCCAACAGACCGTGCTTCTCGGGCGTGGATTCAGTCTTTTCATAATCAATATCATGAAGCAAACCAAGCATGCCCCAGTTTTGTTCGTTTTCTTGTAGATACCTTGCCAGGCTTCGCATTATGGCTTCTACGGCGAGCATGTGACAGATGACGTTTCTCTTTGAAACATTCTGTGCGACTAGACTGACAGCTTCGTCTCGGGTGATCAATAGTGCCACCTAAACCTGTCTGGGTATGCCGACCCCCTTAATAAGTCCTGAAGGCTTACTGCGGCCTCTAGTCATCGTTCTCACCGTACATTTCATCCGGCACAAGTATGTCAGGATGCTTTCCTCGCAGCATACAGCGAGCTGAGTAGCACATGTGACATGCGTCCGCGTAATACTCATCATGAGACAAGCCGAACTTCTCGACCAAAGCCACTGGGCCTCCACGAATCAAAGGTTCAAGGATTGCATTCTGCTCTGGTCTGTATTCTTTGATTATTCTCGAAAACGGCTTCTGCCAAGCGTTACCGATTGAAATTCCTTGGCAAACATGTACATATCCAAATAGGTCGACGTGAACCCTTTCTGGACTTGCAAGGTTTTCGTATGGGCATTTCGTGAATTCATGCCACGGTCTCTTGATAGCTTTCTCGGTAAGTTTGACAGCTGCTCTGCCTTTATACATCAATTCGCTCAGATCCACTTTTGCTCCTTCGATCTCTTTGAGAGTTGCTACTTCGTCTTGATGTTTTATTGCAATTATGCCCACTTTTAAGCCTAGCTTATTTGCGGCTTTTGCGGCGGTTTTGACCTCTTCAGTTTCCCAGTTTTCTCCGTGATAGATATCGCTGCTTAAGCTGATCTCCACATTTCCTGCTTTAGCAATTGGAGCTAGCCATTCTGCGGCGTCCTCTAGGCATGTTGCCCAATAACAGTTTGTGATAACCTCGACATGAAAGCCAAGCTTGATGCCTTCCTGAACGGTCCTAACCACTATAGGATAGTATAGAAATGGTTCTCCACCTTCCACTGAAATGTAGGTTACAGTTTCTAGCTTCTTTGCTTCTGTCAAGATATCCATTATCTGTTCAATGCGAAATGCCCCCTTCGCCGTTGGCTTTCCCCACACGAAGCAATGGTCGCATTCCAAGTCGCACTTGTAACTCAGAAGAAAATGAACCCCTTTCAACGTCAACAAGATTCACCAATTGAACATAGACGCAAAAACATAGTTAAACCTTGACGTCAAGTGCAAGGCCATTGAATGTCAGTCTCCTGCCCGCAGAAATCGGCAAAATATATAATCTCAATGTGTATTTTTCTCACTCATCGTCAGGCGTAGACCAATGGAACCAGTAAAATACAAAGTCACGTGGAAAACTCTCCTTCTCCCAATAATAGGCCTGGCAGCCTTTTTTCTCTACATATTTATTTTCCACGTTGACTTTTTCGACGTCATTTCAAAAATCCAACATGCTAACGCCTATTTCTATGCACTAGCTACGGCAGCAACCCTGTGTGATACGCTGTTCTTTGCTCTTGCATGGCATTCGCTCATGGGATATCTATCGGTGAGGATTTCTCGATTCAGATCGTTCCTTTATGTGTGGGTAGGCATATTCGTGGACACACTAATTCCTGCAGAGTCGGTAAGCGGGGAAATGGCTAAAATCTATTTGGTTAACAAAGAGCAAGATGGTACAGCTGGGAAAGCTACAGGCTCCATAGTCGCACAGCGACTGATTGGAATGTTCATAAACATTTCGACCCTATTGGCAGGAGCTACGCTATTACTACTTGAGAATCAGCTTTACGGCATTGTTCTGACTTTGATATTTCTCCTCGTAACCCTTACCTCGCTTTTCCTTGTGCTCACCCTGCTTCTATGCGTCAAGGAGAAGTGGACCATGGGCATAGTGGATGCGACAATCAGGTTTGTAGACTACGTAAGTGGAGGTCGCTGGAAGTTGTCCAGACTCAGAGAGGAGGCCAAGCAAGAGGCCATGGCCTTTCACGCGGCAATGAGAGAGTACGTCCATGCCCCTAAAACCATGTTTACGGCTGCCATCTTTTCCATCATTTCATGGATGCTTACGCTGGCAGTTCTCTATCTCACATTTCTGTCGATAGGATATTCCCAGATAAGCTGGAGCGCAATCTTGGTGGTGTCCGCCATCTTTGCGGCAGCAAAGGCTATACCTGTCGGCGTTCCGTTTGAGGTTGGCTTGCCAGAAATAACTCTCACATCTCTTCTGTTCATGTTCGGTGTGCCGTGGGACACAAGTGCTACCGCCACGATCTTGATGCGCCTTCTGACTCTGTGGCTAAGGTTTTTCATAGGCTTCACAGCTCAACAGTGGATAGGGGTAAAAGCAATAACAACGAGCACGAACGGCGAAGTAACTGTTCGCTAAACTGAAAAGTCTAAATCATGCTTCATCTTTGGTTCTAACTGACGATGTCCTGAATGACCATAATCATAGAAACTGCATCGGTGCGGCACATGGATAGGCTCTACGAGATCGAGAGAGAATGCTTCAAAGATGAAGCCTTTAGCCGGCAGCAAATCGCCAATCTGCTCAGAGAGTACAACTCGATAAGTCTGGTTGCGATTGAAAATGACAACATTGTGGGCTTCATCATAGCCGAGATATCCGCCAAAAGGAATGCTTTGGATGGACACGTACTCACCATA
>JBGPBD010000087.1:0-4029 GCA_041481045.1 Bathyarchaeia archaeon
ATGAAATCGTTGCAGTTCCCGGGAAACTGTTAAGCGCAGGGGAAATCAGCCACCCGGTGACCGTAGCAGCCGTTGCCTTCTCAGAAAAGGCAAAAGAGAAAGTAACCGCTGCAAAGGGCAAATGCCTGTCTCTTTCCGAACTGGTTAAGAAGAACCCGAAAGGTTCCAAAATCAAGATAATTGGGTGAGAGAATGCAAACAACATCCGAGCCTACCACAATAATAGATGCGGACGGCCTCATTCTGGGAAGAATGGGCACGTACATCGCCAAACGACTGTTGAACGGTGAAGAAATAGTAATAATAAACGCTGAAAAAGCCATACTTTCCGGAAAGAGAAGAGCCAAGCTGAAAGATGCTATAGAATTTCTGGCTGTGGGATCCCCAGGCAGAGGCCCATTCCATTACAGACGACCAGACAGAATAGTCAGAAAGAGCATCAGAGGCATGCTGCCATTCAAGAAGCCTAAGGGCAAGCAGGCGTATAAGAAGCTTAAGGTTTACATGGGAACGCCAGACGAATTCAAAGACAGGAAATTCGAAACGTTGGCAAACGCTCAAGCCAAGAAGCTGGCATGCCCATACTTCACCGTCGGCGAATTCGCCAAAGAGATAGGATGGAACCAAGGTGGTTAGTCATGCCAGCTAAGAAAGTACTAGTTGTTAGTGGAAAGAGAAAAACGGCCACAGCACGCGCGGTTGCAAGGCCAGGAATTGGAAAGATACGCATAAACAAAATTCCTTTGGAGATTTTTGAACCAGAAATCTCGCGTGAAAAAATCAAGGAACCTCTTCTACAAGCCGGAGACGAAGTCTGGAAACAGCTGGACATGGACGTGAAGATTACAGGCGGCGGGTACATGGGGCAAGCCGAGGCAGCAAGGATGGCCATCGCCAACGCCCTGCTGAAGTGGACAAAAAGCACACACTTACGAACTGTTTTCGCTGAGTATGACAGAACGATGATTGTCGGAGACTCCAGGAAAAAAGAGCCCAAAAAATTCGGTGGACCAGGAGCACGAGCCAAAGAGCAGAAAAGCTACAGATAACGGAGACTGACAAGTTTGATCATCCCAGTAAGATGCTTCACATGTGGCAAACTAATCGGAGACAAATGGGAAGAATTTGCCAGAAGAGTAAAAACTGGAGAGAATGCCGGCGACGTCTTGGACGATCTGGGAATCAAAAGATATTGTTGCCGCCGCATGTTGTTGTCTCACGTAGAAATCTTTGATGAGGTCCTGCGTTTCTACGAAGAGGCTGAGAAACGAAGAGAAGCAAGAACACGCTAGCGGGCAGGTGAAAAGGAAGAAAACATGTCAACAGTCATTGAAGACCTCATTGCAAGAAAAGTGTTCAACAGCCGCGGCGAAGAAACCATAGAGGTTGACATTGTAACAACCTCAGGCTTCGGAAGAGCCTCTGCACCTGCTGGAAAAAGCCGAGGAAAAAGCGAAGTTGCCTATTATCCGCAGGGCGGGGTAGACCAAGCATTAAAAAAGGTAGAGGAGGTTGTGGCTCCTGAAATCGTGGGGCTCAACGCTAATTTCCAAGAGGAGATCGACAGGACACTACATGACGTCGACGGCTCCAAGGACTTCAGAGTCATAGGAGGAAACACTGCATTTGCCATATCGTTAGCCAACGCCGAGGCCGCTGCTAACTCCTCAGGCTCTCTTCTTTTCCAGCATTTGGGCGGAGCAGTTGCCCATGAACTACCATACCCCTTAGGAAATGCAATAAGCGGTGGACAACACACGCATGGAAAGTCTCCGGACATACAAGAGTTCCTGGTTCTTCCACACGGAGCTGAGTCATTTCTCGAAGCTGCCACAGTCAATGTTCAGGTCCACAAAAAGGTAGGCGACATCCTGAGAAAGAAGGACAGACTCTTCAACGATGGAAAAAGCGACGAAGGAGCTTGGATATCAAACATTGGAAATTTACAGGCTCTGGAGATCTTGGCAAAAGCATGCGAAGAAGTCAGCAGCGAATCAGGTGTTGAATGCGGAATAGGCATCGACGCAGCAGCCTCATCCCTCTGGAATGGCAAACAAAGAAAATACGTCTACGAAAGGGAAAGGAGAAAGCGAAATTCTGGAGAGCAATTAGACTTCATCTTGGATCTCATTGACAAATATCATCTTGCCTACGTTGAAGATCCATTTCAAGAAGAGGACTTCAAAAGTTTCGATGTGCTCACAAGGAAAGCAAAGAAATGCCTAATCTGCGGCGATGACCTATTTACCACAAACTATGAAAGGTTAAGCCGAGGGATAAAAATGCAGGCAGCCAACGCAATCATTATTAAAGTGAATCAGGTGGGTACGCTTACAGACGCCTTGGAAACGATTGAAATGGCAAGAAAAAACAGATACGTACCAATAATGGCGCACCGTTCAGGAGACACATGCGACTGGCACATCTCCCACCTGGCAGTATCTTTCAAGTGTCCAATAATAAAGACTGGGATCGTTGAAGGAGCACGTATCGCAAAAATAAACGAGTTGATAAGGATAGAGGAATTCTTGGGAGACAGAGCCAAAATGGCTGATTTCGATACAACATAGGAGGAGAAAACCTTGCCAGAAGATGAAAAGATCGAAAACGAAGAAGAAAACGAAGATAGAAACGAAGAAACTGAACCAGTTGAAGTAGAATCAAGAAATGAAACTACGGTTGAAACAGAGACCGGCGAGGCTTCTGTTCCAGAAGAAGGGCTGCTTCTGCCGCGAGACACACTGTTGTCGGCAGGGATACACATCGGAACAAGAATGAAAACAGGAGACATGGGACAATTCATATACCGTGTGAGGCCAGATGGTCTGTTTGTTTTGGATATTAAAAAGACGGATGACAGAATTAGAGTTGCCGCAAAATTCCTTGCCAGATTTGAACCGGCAAAGGTTGCCGCAACAGCGGCCAGATTATACGCGCAGGAACCTGTTCGGAAGTTTGGTGAATTAACCAAGGCCGTTTCTGTAGTTGGGCGATTTATTCCAGGGCTTCTATCAAACCCGCTGTATCCCAATAGAATCGAACCTGAGGTCCTGATCGTTTCTGATCCAGGGGCAGATGGTCAGGCGGTCAAAGAGGCAGCTTCAGTAGGGATCCCGGTGGTGGCTCTGTGTAGCACTGACAACGAATTTACTGGAATTGACCTAGTGGTTCCTACGAATAACAAGGGCAGAAGAGCCTTAGCAGTGATCTATTGGCTCTTGGCAAGGCAAGTACTGCGGGAAAGAGGAGAGCTTCAGCCCGATAAGGATCCGTCCTTGACAATCGATGATTTCGAGACGAAGATTTCCAAGGAAGAGGAGGAAATCTAGCCGAATGGCGAAGGTTCGGCTACCATGCCAAGCCGGAGCCTTCTACGAAGGAAGAACTGAGCCACTAAAGAGGCAAATAGAACAATGTTTCTTACATACCCTAGGTCCAGGAAAGCTTCCAGACGTTGTGAAAACGGGACCTAGACAAATAGTAGGATTAATTTGTCCACATGCAGGTTACATGTTTTCTGGTCCAGTAGCGGCCCACGCTTACTACAAGCTTGCCTTGGACGGCAAACCCGATGTCGTGGTGGTTTTAGGTCCGAACCACACTGGCTACGGCAGCGCTTTGGCTACAGTAAACGAAGGGCTGTGGAGGACGCCGCTCGGGGATGTTGAAATAGATTCTGAAACAGCCAATCAGATCGTCCGAGAAGCGCGGATAGTTGATGTTGACGAGTCTGCTCACCGCTTTGAACATTCAATTGAAGTTCAACTTCCATTTCTGCAATACCTTTACGACTCACATTTCAAGATTGTGCCAATCTGCTTCCTAATGCAGGACCTATCCTCTGCCAGAGAAGTCGGACAAGCATTAGCCAAAACGTTGGCCAACAAAAACGCAGTTATCATAGCCTCTTCCGACATGAGCCATTATGAACCCCAAGAAAAAGCCGTCAAGAATGACCTCTTAGCTCTCAGGGCTGTGGAAGCAATGGACGAGGCGAAGTTCTATTCAACGATTGAATCCCATAACATC
>JBGPBD010000088.1:0-4005 GCA_041481045.1 Bathyarchaeia archaeon
AAGGCTATGGTGCAGACTGCTTTTCCACCGTGCATAGAAGCACTCTATCAAGCGTTCACTTCAGGTAGACATCTGTCTCACGTGGGAAGATTCACGCTCACTTCCTTTCTGGTGAACGTTGGAATGCCGTCGGAGAAGGTGATTGAGTTGTTCAGGAACTTTTCCGACTTCAATGAGAGAATGACGCGTTATCAGGTTGAGCACATTGCCGGCGAGAAAGGTTCCAGGACTCGTTACATCCCGCCGAAATGTGATACGCTGAAGACACACGGCGTCTGCCCAGGTCCAGACGAACTATGCGAAAAAGTGCGGCACCCATTGGCTTACTACAGAAGGAGACTCCGAGGGTCTCGCAACCTATAGAAAGATGCTTTGCATTTTAGTAGCTTTTATATAGCCAGTGCTATTAATTCAACGCTAATACCAAAGATTAACGACCAGCATTGGAACTCTCGTCTATCGAAGGGGAACTATTGGTAAACTCTGATATCGGGTTGATCTTGCCGACGTATTGTGAAGCGGCAAGCATTGAAAAGCTGGTCCACGAAATTGAAGGATTGAACCTGAACATTTCCATACTGGTTATAGATGATTCGAGCCCCGATCATACGGCAGACGTCGTGAGAAAGCTTCAGGCTAAATACAAGAACATAATGCTTCTCGTGAGACCTAAGAAATCTGGGCTTGGAACAGCCATAACAGACGGGTTCAAAACATTCCTGTCACTTGAGAATCCTCCTTCATACATAGTTACGATGGATGCAGACTACTCGCATAACCCCGCAGATGTGCCAGCTGTAGTTTCAACTGCAAAAGAAGGAAAGGGGCTCGCGATAGGAAGCAGATACTGCATCGGCGGCAAAGTAGCGAATTGGAGCATGTTCAGGTGGGTAATAAGCCGCATTGCCAACCTCACATCCTCTTTCTTGATAGGCGCAAGAATACATGATTACACTAGCGGTCTACGCTGCTACTCAACCGATTTGGTTAAGCAAATAGTTAATGACCTTCACAGTCAGACCTATGAGATACAGATAGAAACGATAAGGCAATCCTACCGTCGAAAGTTCAACATAAGAGAGACGCCTATAACTTTCGTGAACAGGAAAAAAGGAAAATCAAAACTGACTATTAACGAAATAAAGGAGTTTATTCGTTACATTCTGCTGAAGGTTGTCTTGAAGAGAAGCTAGTGACTACCATTCAGCAGGGAACAGAAATTGAGCTGAATGGTGAGCGCTTTCGGGTTCGTCCTTGCCGTGAAATTTACTTTTTGTGTAGATATCACAAGATTTATGTTCAGCACAAGCGAACTAGACGTTGCTGCAGAAGTTGTTCGTAGAGCGGAGGTTCGGTTGCGGGCAAAGGTGATATGGTCAGAATTGACTGAGGCTGCTTGGGAATGACTTTGAACATGCAGAACATCGTTGAGCTGCCCACGCGTTCATCGTCAAAGATGAGAAGGGCTATTTCAATTCTCCGTAACTCTTTCAAACACGAACTTGCTGGTTTCGTAATCATTGGCGTACTGCTGCGCATTGTCTTAATGCCGTATTTCGTATGGCCCTATGACATGAGTGCATATCAATCTAGCTTGGTCTACTTCATGAACGGTAAAGACCCGTATTCCCTTCATGCCTCGATATACCCCCCCTTGACATATTTTATCACATTTCCCATGTTTGGGCTGGCATACCAATTTGGGATATCGTTCGATTTTCATTCTATTCTAGAGGTTTTATCCAAGACCAGCGTTGAAGGGCCAGTTCCGATTACCCAGATAAGTCCGCTATTCCTTGTCTTCTGGAAAATCCCTATACTCTGTTTTGATCTTCTCACAGGGATTTTGATATATTATTTCGTAAAAGCGATGGTTTCCGATACTACGATGCCCAAGCGTTGCTTCCTAGTCTGGCTTTTCAATCCGTTTACTTTGGTCTTATCTTATTTGCAGGGTTCATTTGACATTGTTGTTGCGTTCTTCATTCTTCTCGGGGCGTTCTTTCTCTTTCGAGACGACTTCCTCTTCTCGGGGCTTTCCTTTGGATTGGGAACTTTAGCCAAGACGTCTCCCATTTTCGTGGCTATTCCTTTAGCTGCCGTTTTGCTCATTAAGGGAGTTTCGGGCTCCTCCAAAACGCTTAACCTCAAACTTAACATTCGAACGTTCCTGAAATTCACTATTGGGTGTGTTTTGCCCCTTTTGTGCTTTGCACCACTAGCTATTGAATACTTCAACTTGATGTGGTCAGGGATTTCAGAGGAAATATCTATAGCAGGAGGCTTGAATCAATGGTTCTTTGCGGCGGATCCACTTAGGTCTGGCTGGATTAACCAGCACATAGTAACAATTCAGACGGTGTTCAAATTCTACCCTGTGATCGCCTTGACCATCGCCGTCGTTTTTTCCGGTCTATTGAAGTTGGGTAGAAAGAGAATCTTGCTGTTGACTGCTTTTTTTGCGAATCTGATCTATTTCTTCCTACAGATGACGCTTCAACCTCAATACTTATTATGGACATTACCTCTGTTTGCAGTCCTTATGTCCTCAACGAAGCGTTACCTCTGGTCTTTGTGTCTGTACTCAGCCGCCGGATTGTTCTTTATTCTTTCTTTACAGGGGCCTCAGATTTTTCTTTATCCTCTGGCAATGTACACTTCCTTGTACCCTCCAAAGCAATTGGCTATTAGTGTCATGAACTACGTCAATTTGCCAGGGGTGTTTTCGCAGAATTTAAGGCAAGACTTCTGTACCGTTTTCGGAGGTCTTGGTTTTATAGGGCTATCGTTGACAATGGTCTTGTTGGTCAAGAGTCTACTGGTGGAAAAAGATAATGAATAAATGGCAATATATCGTATCAGCGATTCTCATTTTGCTGCTTCTAAGCGAGATTGTATGGTATTCGCCATTCTATAACGTGAGAAAAGGATCTTTTAATGTTCTCAGTGTGGTTCAACAATCAAACGAAGTCTGGACCAACGTGACCATAACGTACCGATTTAACGCAGGCCTGCCCTTGGACGCTACGGTCATGGTTACGCCTGTTAGAGAAGCATATCAGGATCTGCCGGTTTTTGTGTTCTACGACAGGGACTACCCCGTGCTGGAGACAGATTGGAGTCTGATTGCTAATTTGCAGGGATATTTGAAGGCTGAACTTTCTTTAAGAGGGTACTCGGCCGAACCAAAGCTGGCAAGTGCAGACGTGCTAGAGAGCATTATGTCAAAAAATGAATCCGCCGTCGTAATTATGGCCTCGGGGGCATTTCCTTCCTGCATATTCTCCAAGGAGAGGGACTTGGTCAGACCTTGGATAGAGTCGGGCGGAATACTCGTTTGGTTAGGTTACTACATAGGATATTACGTCGTAGAGAGTGGAATGCAAAAGGAACAGATAACGTATAACATGAGTCAAAACCTACGCGAAAATGGTTCGAGAGAGCTTGGCCTTGAAGGTTTCTTTGAATACTTTGCTCTAGACGATAATCCAAAAGTGGCAAACAGTTCCTCCCAACTTTCCGAAGCTCTTGATACAACATATTCTCTCATTCAACAAGCTCCGCTTCTCCGCATGGTTATGAGCGGGGGTGGTGTTGCTTTAGGAAGCGTTGGAGGGGAAAATCCGCTTAGATTCAGGTCTTCCATTTCAATGATTCCAGTCGGTAGAGGCAAGATTATGATTTTCGGCTTCTTTATGATGCCTAGTCTTTCCTCGAATGGTCCAGAACTTGTGGCTTGGGATATCGCTCAAATCATGTGCTCAGGTGTTTTGCAAATGAATCCTGACTTCGTACCATGGTACCGGACCTACAATTTGTCAGAAGGAAAAGCAATGACTGACATTTCCAATCTATCGATGGGCTCTGACGTTGCGGGGTTTGTTGTTTTTGAGTATACGCCCAAGGAAAGCGAAACAGTTCTGTTTCACCGGGAGTTCATAAACAGGAAATGAGAATTGATTGCCGGAGTCCAGACGATATTTCACTCGCTGTCATAGCGCGCGC
>JBGPBD010000089.1:0-3997 GCA_041481045.1 Bathyarchaeia archaeon
CTTCGAGGTACTTCAGCATTTCAGGCGCAATGTCCAGCCCGACTGCATCGTAGCCTCTTCTGGCGATCTCTCTCAACTGAAAGCTAGGCCCGCAGGCTACGTCGAGAAACCTTTTGACCCTTATCTTGCTGAACTTTCTGATGAGGGCTTCAAAATTGTCAACTTGCTCCTTTGGGTCAATGAAGCTGAAAGCAATCTCATAATAGAGCGGTTGCTTGTAAATTTCCATGTTCATCTCATTGTTCTCCATGCTTTAAGAATCTAGCCAGCATTCAGGTTTACTCCTAACTTACATTTGTCTCCAGCAATAGCAAGACTGCGACCAAACTGTCTTGGAGAAATGCGCACGATGTAGCCTTTCACAATTGCGCCAAAGCTTTTTCGTACCTGGCGACGACATAGTGTTTGCCTTTCCGAATGACCTCGTGCCCTTCCCGTTCCAGGATTCTCTTCTGTCCCTCGGCTCCACCAGGGTATTTTTCGTTTATCACGCCGCCAGCTTTCAAGGTGCGCCAGTAAGGCGTAATAACCTTCCCTCCTCTTTGTCTGCCTTCTTCGGCTGCGTTAGCTGCAACCCAAGCGAAGATACCTGTAGTAATGGGACAGCCAATCGTCGCCTTATGCTTCCGCGCTAGGGCTGCGCGGATCTCATTTATCGTGACGAGCTTTCCTTCAGGCACTCTTTTCATCAGTTCGTCCACTTCTTTGGGAGCTGGAATGGCTACAGTACCTGATCCCCACCGTTTGCTCATCTTGTTAGTGATTTTCTCAACTTTAGGCAGGCCCTTATCGTCGTTCAGTTTTTCTGTCCAAGTTTTCCTCTTTGTCGGCATAGAAATCCCGAAAAGTAGTTTCACACATTCCTAATAAACATTCAGAATTGCCTACTCTACATATGATGAAAAGAAGCTTGTCTGCAAAAACTGGACTAATGGTTCCTACTCGGCTTCTCGTCGATTGCCTTTTCCTCTTCCAGTTCTCTGACGCGTGTTTCAATGAACTCTGCAACTTTGCCTTGGCTGTACTTGGCCTCCTCTTCCTGTTGCCTCAGCTGTTTCCGGATTGTCTGCAGAACTTCGGTCAGGTCGAAGGGCTTAACTATGTAAGCGTCTGCACCTCTGTTCAGGGCTTCGACGGCATTCTGCAGTGATGGGTAGCCCGTTATGATTATTTTGCGCATTTTTGGCGTTGTGTTTCCTATTTTCGTTAGCAGCGTCGTGCCTTCCATGTCGGGGAGCCGAATGTCTATTAAGGCCAGGTTATAGAACCGAGTTTTGGATTTTCTTGTAGCTTGTCTCCCATTTGGAGCTGTGTCGACCTCATGACCTACCTCTTCGAGTATCGCTTTCAATGTTTTCCGTATGCTTTCATCGTCGTCGACGATAAGGATTCTGGCACGTTCACCCAAACTGTTTCACCTCCCTGAACTCTAGGTTCGACAGGAACTGTTACAGTAAACTTCGTTCCTTTGCCAATTTGGCTTTCCACGTTGATCTTGCCGCCGTGGGCTTCCACGAGGCGTCTGCAGATAGGCAGACCGAAGCCCATGCCCTTTGCTTTTGTCGTGAACAGCGGCGACCAGATCCTGCCCAGCGTCTCTTTAGACATTCCAGATCCGGTGTCTGAGAAGTCAAAAGCCACGCTTCTACCGGCAGCCTTACTTTCTATGGTCAACGTTCCTCCTTTGGGCATGGCGTCGAAAGCGTTTTTGATGATGTTTATGAAGACTCTGCGCATCTTTCCTTTGTCAACATTCAATTTCGGTTTGCTCTTGACCCTGTTTACTATCGTGATCTTCTTTGGAACCTGAATTGCCAACAGAGCCTCTTTCACCATTGATTCGGGGGTATTTTCTGTTGCTTCTAATCTTATTTCCCTCGAATATTCCAGAAGATCGCCTATTATCTTGTCCGAGTACTTGATGTTGTTCTCGATCAGCTTCAGCATCTCCAACACTTTCTTGTCCTCTTTCGAGGCTAGCTTGGTTTTCAAGTAGTACGTAGCGCCTGCAATGCCTGTGAGCGGGTTGCGCAGGTCGTGCCCAACCATTCCTGCCAACTCGCCAATGGCGGCTAGCCTCTCTGACTTCACAAGCTGTGCTTGCGCCTTCTCCAACTCTCCAGTTCGTTCTTCCACTTTTTCTTCCAAGTTCCCAGCATATTCCTTCAACTGCCGAAGCAACTTGCCGTTTTCGATCGCTACGGCTGCTTGATGCAAAAACATCTCTAAGGGCGCCAGAGATTCCTTAGTCGGTCTTTTTCCATCTACTGGGTCGTCAACACTTACTACACCCACGATCCTACCGTCAGCCAGCCTGAGAGGAGCATAGAGCAGATCCTGCGGGTCCCAGTCAATCATGTCTTCAGGCTTAAGGTGGCTTTCCACTGTACCTTCACTGAACTTTTTTCTTACCCAAGGGTCATTCCAAGGAAGATAGTAGAACTCGCCTGTTTTGAACCTGTCATATTCAGGTCCGAAACGTTCCAGCCAGACTTGGCCAGGCTGCTTGTTTATCCATAGGTATTCTCTCTCGCCTTCGGTTAGGCCTGCCGTCACTATGTCTTCAGGCTTTACTATTTCTAGGCTCTCGTCTCTTACGGACAGCACGACTCTTTTCCATCCAAACCCTTTGATCCCATAGAGAATTGCTTGCAGGCGTTGGCGCAAGTCTGTAGTGCGAATCATTTCCGCGGAGCTCTTCATGAGCCATACCTGCTGGCGACTGCGTCTTAGGATGTCATTTCTTTTCATTATGTTGCCCATCGCAGTCGCGGCATGTGAAGCCAGAATTTGGAGCAGCAATACGTCATTCTCGTCGAAAGCGTTTAGTTTCTTGCTTTCCACATTTATGACGCCTAGAACGTTGCCTTCTGCCATGATTGGAACTGCAAGCTCCGACTTGATGCCGGGACAGCCCTCAATGTAATCCTTGTCTCTGCTTACATCAGGGACAAGGGTCGGTCTGCGTGTCTTCACTGTTTTCACTACTACGCCCTTTCTTGTTCCATTCAAAGGTAACCAAGATCCGACTCGATGCTTCTGAAAACCGTGTTGGCATACGACTTCGAGTTTGTCTTTCTTCGCAACCTCGAACGTAGCATACTCTAGACCTAGTGCTCGTTCTACGACATGAAGCGTCAGCTTGTAAACCTGTTGAAGACTGTGAGAAGCGTTGAGTCTGGCGCCGTAGTAGTTCAGGGCGGAAAGCCTTTCTTCTGACTTCAGGAGCGCATCTTCTTCCTTCTTTCGATGCTTTTTGGGCTTTTCGGATTCGACTGTGAAAGAGGTGTCTTCTGCTAAGCTGACACGTTCATTCTCGAATTCGCTTCCAGCTTTCATTTTTGGGGAGAATTCAGTCAGTTTTCTATCTTGTTTTCCTCGCATTCAATTAGCTCTCCGGTCGTTTTGATCAGAGTTTTCTCTTGGTAGACGCGTTTGGCTGCTGCTACGTAGGCAATGAACCCGAGTTCTTCAGACTCTTTCAACTCAATGACTCCATCGACCTTTTCGTAGAGCCTCTTCATGATCAGTATCTCGATGAAATTGGCTCCGCCTCCGAAAATATTCTCGATTGCTTGAGTGAAAGCTATAAGTCTGCCAGGGATCTCTTCCTTCTTGATGTTGAAGCTTTTTTCCAGATGATAATAGATCGACTGTTTCGCGGACTCTCCCAAAGCGGATAATCCATCATCTATGGCCTCAAGCAGAAGCTTTTCGAAATCTCTTCCGAATAATGACAAATCTCTCACGTGAGCCAAATCGTAGATTAAGAAGGTTTTCAGACGAGATCAAATAAATCAATTATGAACCACTGATTAAGATTAGTGACTACCGTGTTTTGCTGCGTGGACTTCAGGTTAGTTGCCGGAGTTAGAGGGCGGAATGTTTCGTTCGTTTACATATGTAAGTTTTCTTAATATGAGTTTATTTGCGGCAAAAGCTGTTAGAGTCTTGGAGAAAGGGAAGGCTTCGGGAACGGTTGTTACGAGCCGAGGGA
>JBGPBD010000090.1:0-3986 GCA_041481045.1 Bathyarchaeia archaeon
TCAGTCAGTCCGTAGGCCCATTGTATTGCAAACCAGAAGACCAGAAAAATGATCGCTGGCAAAGGTATTATGAGATAGCCGATGAGGGCCACGATTCTTGCTTTTGGGTAGAGCACAAGATAGGCGCCTAGAACTCCTGAGATTGCTCCAGAAGCACCTATGACGCCTATGGTCAAGTCGCCTAGAAAAAGTATGCTTGCCAATATTTGTGCTAGGCTTGCTATTACCCCGCTGACAAGATAAAATGCCAGGTATCTTGTGTGTCCGAAGGCATCTTCGACATTGTTTCCGAAAACGTATAGGAAGAGCATGTTTCCCAACAGGTGGAACCAGCCTGCATGCATGAACATTGAAGTGAACAGTGTAAATAGCCGCTGCCCTTGAATGATTTCCATTGGAATCATGGTGAACTTGTCGCCGATCTCGGTTGCGAATTTGTCAGTTAGAAGGATGCTGTTGGCTGAAAGCCAGTAAACTGTGAAGATGATGACGTTGGCCATTAGTAATCCGCGATTGACGTGTGGCGTAGTGGCAGATCTGTTCAGGTCCTTAAGCGGAAGCAAGCACTGTCAACCAAATCTAATGGTGTGAACATGCATTATTATAACTGCTCATTCCCTCTTCATGCTTACAATGCAGGCAAAATTGAAATCGCGTATTATCGTGGTCCATGAACGGCCTATTTAGCCATACACTCGATTATTTTGTTGCACGTCAGGCAAGCTTCAGGGATCGCTTCTTCTTTGGAGCGTTTCTTCAGGTATCCAAAGGAATGCTGGCATTTTCCACCTTCAGGTTTTGTCTCTGTTTTTTGTGGTTCTTTTGATAGTACTGCAACTTCGCTTACTTCAGTTTCCTTTTCGTCTACTTCAGGTATCTTGGTGAGACAACGTGGGCATGCATAGTAGGTTTGAATCGCACCTTGGGAAGACATGTTCACAAGGACTGGCTTTCGGAATTCTTTTCCGCACCCGTTGCACGTGAAGTCCTCCTGCGGTTCTGCTTGGTGTTTGTCCTCCTTGTTTGAAACGTGTGAACTTTGGCTCTTCTGCATTTTTAGTCCTCAGGTCACCGTATATTATATAGTAATATTTAATAAATCTTTTTGAGTTGAAATACAACAAACCAACACATCAATGGGCCCGGCCGGACTTGAACCGGCGACCTTCGCCGCGTGAGGGCGACGTCCTACCTAGCTAGACTACGGGCCCTCATTGCCCCATTGAGTTCTACATTGCAGCTTCTGTTCTGATATCCTTTGCTGTGAAATCCAGCATACTTATTGCCACTTCATAAATCCTTTCTTTGGTCGCTTCAAATAAGATGTGAAGTGAATCAGCTTGCAAAACTCGCAATATCATGGTGACAATGAGCAAAAACAGGAAACTGAGAAGCGCCTCATGATTCTCTGCTTTCTAGCTTTCGCAATCATTGGTTACGTGCTGTCACGTTATCTACATCTTTGAGTGAACGATTCCCAACCAGATCTTTCGCTAAAGTGCGCTTGCCCTCAACTCGTCATAACAGCGTGCTTTCTAGGATTAGGTGCACCTGTTTTGATTTCCAACTTTTTTGGTCTTGGACGTGAAAAGCCGTGGCTCTGAGTATG
Source organism: Bathyarchaeia archaeon (assembly GCA_041481045.1). Classification (GTDB taxonomy): domain Archaea; phylum Thermoproteota; class Bathyarchaeia; order Bathyarchaeales; family Bathycorpusculaceae; genus DASPTR01. Next base: position 1,610 of record JBGPBD010000090.1, read on the forward strand.
ATCATGTGAAACATTTTGTCACAAGACTTTTAAGCACCTGTTCAACAGATTCAATTTGAGGTGCAAGCTTAAACATTCATTTGTCCTTTCTCCCTTCTCCCTTCTAAGCAAAGGAGAAAGAAACTTGCACCTCTCCCTTCCAAACGCTGATTCAGAAAACTTAAAAGCGCACCTGCACTTTTCTTGAACTGCTAGCCTTGCCGAGGTAGCTCAGCCTGGGAGAGCGCTCGACTCACCGCCATGCGGTTGAGGGCGAAGCTGAAGACCGGGTTGTCGCCGGTTCAAACCCGGCCCTCGGCACCACGATGGATTTTTGGTTGTGCTACAGTCAACACGCCAGCCACTCTGTAATTGAAATCGTGCTTACTCTTTTGGATCAGGCGAACACGTGTTTGTTCGTTCTAGCCTTTTGTTTACATGAGGATGTCTTCAAGTATGGGTAGTATGTTGCTTCTGCCTGCCTTTCTCTTGAGGGCATTGAGATCTACTTCGGTGAACTTCAAAATAGCTTTCACGTCTTCCTCGTCCTTGAAGCCTCTTTCCCTAGGAATCGTTGCCTTTATCATACGGAGCTTTGCCAAAATCAGTTCTTCTGGAATCTGGTAGAACGTTGGTAGACACAGGATAGTGCCCGGTCTCTTGTTCAACTTCCTTCCTGAAAAAATCGCGTCTAGTGTGAAGGGCGATCTGCTGTCTCTGAACGTGGCTATCTTGAATCTGGACTCAAATGCCATGTCGATCCTACGCTCTTCAACCTTCACTCCTGCTTCCTTCAATGCGGACACAAACTCGCTCCGGCTACTGCCTCTTGATGAAATCCTGATGATAACATCCGCATCCATCGTGGTGCGAGGCCTGCCATAATAACTCGCTGCCAAAGCTCCAGTGAACATGTAATCTATCCCTGCAGAATTGAAGCTCTTCACAATCCTTCTGACAAACCGTTCAAAAGTCTCCAGATTTTAAACCTCGCGGTGACGTCTTCTGCCAAAACTGATTCGTTCTCTTACACGTTTCATAAGTTCTTCTTCAGTGATCTTGCAGTTCTGATCTTTGATGGAATCAACGCAGATGTCCAAGCATAGGTCCGACATGTAGACTGCCGCGTTCACTCTTTCATCTGGTCTCAACTTGGACCTTGGCAAGTGCATTCCCAAAGCCTAGATGCTGGATCACATTTAAGAAGCATTTCCTTTCCGCAGAGTAGATTTCCAGTCTCTCTTTTTCGAAACCATGCGCTGGAGAGAATTCCGGTTGTTTGAAGTACATAAGGTAATGGACAGAAATTGTGGGATATCTCCAGTTGTCTAGGTTTCAAACTCGGTTTCTCGGCACTATTAGGATTCTAACATGTGCTCCCGCAAGTAAGTTTCGTCTTTTACTGGAGTATCCCAGATCTTGGTCGCGTTTGTGTTTGGGAAAGCTTAAAGTTTCCTGTTTGCAAATGAATTTTGCGTGGTCGGTATGATTGACGTTTTGAGTTTCGCTCTGCTGGCAGTCGCGTCTTTGGTAGCGGTAGTTGAGCCTGGCAGCAACATTGTAATCTATCTGAGTCTGACTAGGGACATGACTGGTGAGGAGAAGAGGCGAATTGTCAGCAAGGCCATGAAGATTTCCTTTCTTGTGTTGGCGTTTTTTGCGGTGGCGGGGCAGCTTGTTTTTTCGTTCTTCAACATTACGATTTCGGCGTTTCAGATTGCCGGGGGTGTCTTGCTGGTCGATGTGGCGTTGAGGATGCTGCATCCGGGGAAGGATGAATATTCGCGTGAGGAGTTGGAGGATGTTGCGATTGTGCCCTTGGCGTTTCCCTTAACTGCAGGGCCAGGTTCGATTACGACGGTGATGCTGCTTATGTCTCAGGCCAACGGGCTTTTTGAATGGCCCTTCGTGTTCGTGGCCATCTTCGCAAGCGTGCTGCTTTCGTACGTCGGCATGCGTTACGCTGGCAGACTGTCAGGCGCGCTTGGCAATGAGGGCTTACACGTGGTCACGAAGATCATGGCCATCATCGTGTTGGCGATTGCCGTTCAGTTCCTCATAAACGGGGTCACAGATGTTGTTGGGTACATTCTTCATCCGTGAATGTGCTCAGAGTGACGTATGTTCTGCTCTCTTGATTATTTCATTCTGTAGCTCTACGTTCAAGTCGACGAAGTAGTCGCTATATCCTGCGACGCTGACTATGAGGTCCATGTATTTTTCCAGATGTTTTTGTGCGTCTCGTAACAAGTCTGAGTTTACCACATTGAACTAGATGTGATGGCCATCAAGCTTGAAGCACGTGCGCATGAGATGGGCCAGCTTGTCTAATCCTTCTTCGTCGGCTAGGAGTTGAGGAGTGAACTTCTGGTTCAGAAGAGTTCCGCCGGTTCTGGCA
>JBGPBD010000091.1:0-3981 GCA_041481045.1 Bathyarchaeia archaeon
CTTCCTATTCCAGCCCCGAAACCCGTGGCAATCTTGGGGATCAACGAGTTTTTGCCATTCCAATGCTCAAACATGGTTAGTAGGACGCTTTGAGCACAATTGTAGCCATCGAGGAAGCGTTCTACCGCTTTTTCACAAATGGTATCTTTCTGAGCCATGTTTCCACGAACAGAGCTGACTAGAAGGTTTTGGGGATTTTCTGAATAATGGCGACCAGCAATTTCACAGTGTTTTCCGTGTCTTCTAGGTCCAGCATGGATGTTGGGCTGTGGATGTAGCGCGTTGGGACAGAGATTACGCCACTCGGCACTCCTTCTCTTGTTATGAGTATGCGCGCCGCATCCGTCGATCCACCCATGAGCGTCTCAAGTTGATATGGAATCTTATTCTGCTCCGCAGTATCGATTAAGAGTCGAAGGATCTTCAATGGAACAATCATTCCTGAATCCGCAACGGTCAACGCTGGCCCCTTGCCCATCTTTATTGGTGCTTCAACTTCTTTTACTCCCGGCGTGTCCCCCGCTATGGTCACGTCAAGAGCGATGCCGATATCGGGCTGGATACCGAAAGCTGACGTCGCCGCTCCTCTTGAAGCTGCTTCCTCCTGAACTGTTCCAACCGCATGTACGGTGCAATCAGCATTCTTCAGCCGCTTCAGCGCTTCAATCATGACGGCGCACCCGATTCGATCATCTAGAGCTTTGCCAATGACAATTTTCTTTCCGATTCTTGCAAATCTGATGTCGAAACTCACGGTGTCCCCGATTCTCACGCCCATCTTCTCCGCGCCTTCGCGGCTTTCTGCTCCAACATCTATGAAAAGCTCGTCGTAGCTGATCACTTTCTGGCGCTCTTCAATCTTCTGTATGTGCAGCGGCCTAGAGCCTATGATTCCATGCATAGGTCCCTTCTCAGTGTGAACGATGACCTTTTGAGCTAGAAGGATGCGGTCGTCCACTCCGCCTATTTTCACAAAGTGCAAGAAGCCTCTTCGGGTGATCGTTTTCACAAGCAGGCCTATTTCGTCCATGTGCGCTGCAAGCATGATTTTAGGACCATCTTTTTTTCCGCTTTTCGTGCCGATGACGTTTCCGAGTTTATCTTCTTTGACTTCATCGACATAGGGTTTCAAGAATTTCTTCATCAGACCTGCAATTTCCTCTTCTCGGCCTGTCACTCCGCAAGCGTTTGAGAGTATCTCCAAATTTTCGATAAGCGTCATGGTGTGTTCCTCTCGGAGAAGTTCAGAATCGTAGAGATCCGTATTAAACGATTGTGGTGCGAGACTTCCCATGTTTGGTGTATCTGAAACAGAATTAGACCCAAGAGGAACAAAGTCAAAGCTTTTCTTCAAGAGTCTTACTAGTAGGCTGTGTGATCAAATGCGGAAAAGTCTGCAGTTGAGCCTAATCGCGGTCTTTGCGGCATTGCACTTAGCGTGCGTTCGGGTCTTCCTTCTTGTTCCATGTGGTTTGTCTGCCCCTCTAGGTGTAAGCAGAGAGGTATTCATCGGGGGAGCTGTTAGCTCTTATCTGGAAGATGGTATCGTTGTACTCATCTCGCTCATTGCAGAAGTGCCTGTGTGCTGATAAGCGCCTTGAAGCTGAAAATCATTGAAGACCTTAGCTGCTGATCATATCGTCACTGTTGTTGACGTTAAGATCAGAGCATCATGAAAATTCTTAAATGTTTACACAATGTCTAACGATGTAAAGAGGATTGACATTGCCAGAGAAGGAATTCAAAAATGTCTTTATTTTCTTAGACACAGACAAGCATGCAAGCCCATTTGACATATTGACAACTATAGATATTTTTCCCGACGCTGCAATTCTGGATTATGAAGATGTCACGGCTGAAGAAGCTGAGCAGATAATTCACGATGCAATGTTTCCACGAGGACCAGAAGGTGCAAAACACACGAAGGTCTTCATAAATGGACGAGATTTCGACCGCGCCAACGATATTCTGCAACGTATCCAAAAAGCCCTGTTCCCCCCTTTCGAACTGTCTGTGATAATTGATCCAAGAGGCGCGTATACGACTGCTTCGGCCGCAGTTGCTAAGACTCTGGAGCTTTCACTCAAAAGAGGCTTAGGAAGCTTCGAGAAGAAAGCTGTCACTGTTCTAGCTGGCACAGGCCCAGTCGGACAGACTGCTGCATGGCTCTTCGGCTCCGAGAAAGCGGAAGTTACTATCACGTCCCGTTCACTTCAAAAAGCCACGTTGGTAGAAGTGAGAATAAACAAGGAACTTGGGAATGAACGAATCAAGGGTGTGGAGGCTCAAACCCCTCAACAAGTCGGAAAAGCCATAGAAAAGGCGGAAATTGTCCTTTCTGCTGGCGCAGGTGGAACTCAGCTTCTTCCAGTTGCAGTGCTTAGAGAATTCGGGAAGAAATGCAGGACTGTGGTTGACATCAATGCTATTCCACCTTTAGGCGTGGAAAAGTTGGGGTCGGATGCTGATGGCACGGAGATCTTGCCAAACGTTTTTGGAATTGGCGCTTTGGCTGTTGGGAAACTCAAGAACAAGATCGAAGCTGAATTGATTAGGCAAGCCGCTAAGGAGTCGAAAGGCACATTTGACTATAGAAAAGCCTACGAAATAGCGAGGAGATTCATGCTTGAAAAACAGACAGAGAAGAAAACGGTCAAACCAGAGCCTGAAAAAAACTGGCTCCCTTAGCAAAGCTGATCTATTTCATGGCTTTTCTGATTCTTTGTGCGGTCGTATTGAGCTCTTTTCTGTTTGGCCTGTAACCATAATTGGGTCCGAATTTGAACCCGAAGCCATCGCCTCTGAACCTTGGAATTACGTGCAAGTGAACATGAAATACGTCTTGGGATGCAGCTTCACCGTCCGCCAAGTGAAGGTTTATTCCTTCGCATCTCAATCCTGAGTGTCTCAGAGCAGAAGCAATGCGCAGAGCAACCTTGAAAATACTTCCTCCTGTTTCTTCGTCAATTTCAGTCAATTCTTCAGCATGAACTTTTGGAATGATCAGAACGTGTCCCGAGTTAACTGGTTGAGCGTCCAGGAAAGCCAAGACTTTCTCGTCAGAGTAGACAGCGCTTGCAGGTTCCGCACCTTTTACGATATTGCAGAAAACGCACTTGCCCATCTTGAATCTCCAGATCAGCTAGGTCTCGCTGACTAATATGCATTTCAGCATGTGCTGTATGCTTTGTCTCTGAAGCCGAGAAAGGGGGATCGGGAAGATGTGCTGTCAAGATTGGCGCACGGGGATTTTCAAGGTTCTTCTCAGCCGAGTGTGTTCTAGATTAGACTACGTTTCGAATGACATGTTGGGAAACCTAGAACACAATGATTATTGATTTTTGACGTTCGACTGATAGTTAAGTTAAATACTAGTTGATCTATAAGCCGTTAGAAAGGAGGCGAAGAAAACTTTGAATAGCAAAATGATGTGGATGGTCATTGGTGCATTGCTGATTATCATTGCCTTAATACTGGGTGCAGTGCGGTATATGGGTGCTTACGACTTCGGAGTAAGCTACGGTTCTGGCTATGGTTGGTACTTCTACGGTCTAGCCGGAGTTATCGGCCTAATCGGTATCATACTTGCCGCATGGGCACTCATGAAGACAGAGCAGCCCAAGAAAGAACCGGCTAAATAAGAGACCATCAGACCCCAATCAGTAAGATTTCTCTTTTTGGCTACCATTTTTTCTATGTGTCTTTTTTGCATCCATTTTCCTTGGTATCTCTAGCGGTTAATTGATGAGACTCAAGGTTCTTCTAGTGACTATCCCCGCCCATTTCTGTGTATTCTATGCATATCTGCACTAGGCAGTTTTTGCAAGCCATAAAGGTTCTTTCATTTTGTCGATTCGAAACGAGGATATTATGTAGTTGCAACGAAAATTCTTAAGGAAGACGAAGATCATTGAAGCAGGGTTTGAATATGCAATCGTACACGACCGAGCCAAGATCCACAGCAAGCAAAAGCAACTTGGA
>JBGPBD010000092.1:0-3956 GCA_041481045.1 Bathyarchaeia archaeon
ATCCATTTCCGTATCGGGGTGACAACGATCAATATTAACACGAGACCGTATTGCCACATTATGATGGGCATTAGCTGGTACCATGCGAAAGGATGATAAAGCCAGATGCCAATTTGTGAGGCAAGAATCAGAGTTGCCTCCTTCCATTTGTTGAACAAGACAAGGCCGCTCATCAAAGCGGCTAGGGTCGGACTGAGAAATGTGAGCGGCCCTATTGATGTTAACGGATTCACGTATTGAACAAGCAAGCCAAAAACAAAGCCAGAAACAGTTCCCCACAGAGGCCCCAACAAGGGTGCTGTCAATGCCGAAAGCACTATGCTTGAAAAAGTGATTACCGCAGGAGTTCCCAAAACTGGATAAGCGGGAATCCATGCACAAGCTAACACAACTGCAACCCAAAGACCACTCAAAGCCAAGAGTATCGTGCTGTGGGCGTAGTCGTAGGCCATTACAAAATCACCACATGATTTGTATTGTTCTTCATCGCTGTGTACTTTTTTACACAACGTTAATAAGACTTTCTCAATGCTATACGCAAGGGGCTTTCCTTGGATAAGCATCCACTTGAGAAAGCAGTTCAAATCTCCAAGTGCCTCGAACTTGCCATCCTCCTGGAAGTCAGCGTCCACAAACCTGGAAACGTCAGCGTAGTAACCAACTTTGAAAAGACACGATATGAGCATTTTGTTGCTTCTGCAGTTGCTGCCAGATCCTCTCTTGAGTTTGCCGCCGAGCAGGGAATCGCGATTCATGAGAGGAAAATCACTTCGGCAGATGTCGGCGTTGGACACATCATTAAGGATTGCGTGGCAGATATTGACTCGTGGCAACATGGCGGCAACACTCTGCTCGGTTCAGTGATTCTTCTCGTGCCGATTGCTGTTGCTGCAGGTATGATTCCAATTGGAGACGATTTCGAAACTTTGAGGTTGAGGAAAAACGTCAGGCTTGTCGTGGAATCGACAACCCCAGAGGATGCGGTTAACATCTACGAGGCCATCGAGATCGCGAAGCCCAGCGGACTTGGAAAAGCCCCGAAACTCGACATTAATGATCCAGCTTCGACTAAGAAAATTCTTGAAGAAAGGGTTTCGCTATTCCAGGTCTTTCAGATCGCACAGAAATATGATACGATTTGTTCCGAATGGGTCAACAACTATCCCATAACGTTTGATCTAGCCTATCCGTTCTTAACTAAACAGATGGAGGAAGAAGAGGACTTGAACCACGCTATACTTCACACTTTCCTTAAGGTTCTTGCAACGTGCCCAGACACCTTCATAGCGAGAAAGGCTGGGCTTCTAAAAGCCAAGGAAGTTTCAGCTGAAGCAGGAGAAATCCTAAACCTGGGCGGGCTTGTGACTTCCAAGGGCAGACAACGGCTTGACGAGTTTGATGCTAAACTCCGCAGATCAAGTAACCTTTTGAATCCCGGCACCACGGCTGATATCATGGCCGCTGCCTTAGCCCTATGTACTCTTGCCGGATATAGGCCGTAGCTTTCGTTTTCCAGCTTGTTTCCTCTGTGGAAGAATGCATACTCGACGTAGGCCAATTATTGAAAATATGCAGAGTTGCTGTCGGGGGGCGCAACGTCCCTTGGGAATGGAGTGTCTATCTGGGTGAATTATTGTTGCTATTGGCTGGATATCTCAGTCAAGATTTTAAGGTAGCAGTCTTGTTAGACTATTAAGATCCGAGCAAGCAAATGGGAGAAATGTCGAGATTGCAGGTGACTTTGATTACAGGGAGAACGATCGACCAAGGCGTGGGAAAAGAGCAGGGAAAATCGTCTGAAGAATACGGAGACAGCGTTTCAATTTGCCAAGTCGATCCTGAGGATTTGAAGAAACTCGGCATTAAGGCAGAAAGTAACGTTCTGGTCTCGACGGAGTATGGTTCAGTGGTAGTTAGGGCCGTCAAATCACCTAGTGCTCCGCATGTGGGAGTAGTTTTCATGCCGTACGGGCTGTGGGCAAACGTTATCATGAATACTGAAACGCACAGCATCGGTATGCCCTCTTTGAAAGGCATCCCAGCCGAGATCCTGCCTGCACAAGACAGACTCGTGCTGAGCCTACCAGAGCTTTTGAAGGAGCAGTTCAGGAAGTAGCGGCATGCCGGTCGTCAAGGCTGTAACCTGTCCAGTTTGCGGTTGCCTTTGCGACGACATAGAATTGACTTTGGAAGATGGAAAAATCGTCAAAGTCAAGAATGGTTGCGCTATGAGCGAGTCGAAATTTCTGGGTTACAGCGGTCATAGGCTTCTGAAACCGCACGTCAGAAAAGACGGTGAACTTGTCAAAACTTCATATAAAGAAGCCATAAAAAAGGCCGCAGAGATTCTGGCCGGGGCCAGCTATCCTTTGTTGTATGGTTGGAGCTCAACGAGCTGCGAGGCCACGCGTGTTGGTCTTGAACTAGCAGAGGAAGTCGGCGGAGTAATCGACAACACATCAACCATCTGCCATGGTCCATCTGCGCTAAGCATCCAAGATGTAGGCATTCCAACATGTACCTTGGGACAAGTCAGGCACCGTGCTGACCTGGTGATTTATTGGGGAAGCAACCCGTGGGCAGCACATCCCAGACACATTGAAAGATACACTAGTTTCTCGGATGGGAGATTTGAGAAAACTGAGTGGAAAGGATACTTGAGCAAGGTCAAAGCCTCAAACGTCAGAAAGAAGATCGAGAGTGCACTGAGGAAAGTCTTGCCGAAAGCAGAAACGGGTACTCTATCTAGCGGTAGGAGGGAACCGTTTCCTGCGCTGTTGAAGGAAGGAAGAAAGCTGATTGTTGTTGATGTCAGGAAGACGAGAACGGCTGAAATTGCAGACTACTTCATTCAAGTTGAGCCTAACGAGGATTATGAGCTATTCGAGGCTTTCAGAGCTCTGATTCGTGATGAAGAGATTGACGTGAACGAAGTAGCGGGGGTTCCAGTGGAATACTTGGAGGAAATCGCAGATGTCATGGTAAACTGCAGTTTCGGAGTGATATTCTTCGGTCTGGGGCTGACGATGAGTACAGGCAAGCTGAGAAACGTTGACGCGGCGCTTTCATTGACTCGTGACCTAAACATGCGGACAAAATTCATGATAATACCGATGAGGGGGCACTTCAACGTGACTGGCGCAGACACAGTTTTTACTTGGCAAACGGGCTTTCCGTATGCTGTCGATTTTTCGCTGTCCTATCCGCGGTACAATCCTGGAGAGACAACGGCTGTAGATGTCCTGCTGCGCGAAGAGACGGATGCATCGCTGGTCGTGGCGTCGGACCCCGTGGCAAACTTCCCAAGAAGAGCTGCTGCACATCTGGTCAAGAATCCGCTGATAGTTGTAGATCCGCATATGAACGCGACCTCGCAGATGGCCGATGTTGTCTTTCCATCCGCTTTTGTTGGAATAGAAGCCGAGGGAACAGCGTATCGCATGGACCACGTGCCTTTGCCGCTCAAGAAGATCGTTGCTTCTCCCAAGGGGATATTGCCTGACGAAGAAGTATTGGCGAGAATCCTTTCAGAAGTCAAAAAGATAAAAGCCAGCGTCAAACCGGAGGTCGCGTGAGTGGAGCTTCTAATCAAGAACGGTTTCGTCTACGATCCTCTCAATGGTATTAATGGCGAAAAAATGGATATTGCAGTCAGAGATGGTAAGATCGTCGAGAAGCTCAATGAGTCTAGGGCACGCAAGATAGATGCTTCTGGAATGATTGTCATGCCTGGCGGCGTGGACATTCACACTCACATTGCAGGTTCAGAAGTGAACACAGGGAGGCTTCTGAGGCCTGAAGACCACTTCAAGGATGTGGAGTGCAAAACGTCTAAAACTAGGTCCGGAGTCGGATATTCAATCCCCTCAACTTTCACCACAGGATACAGATACTCAAGAATGGGCTACACTACGATAATGAACCCATCCATGCCTCCTTTGGAAGCCAAGCACACG
>JBGPBD010000093.1:0-3941 GCA_041481045.1 Bathyarchaeia archaeon
ACTCCTTTTGTGATTTTGATAATGGTTTGACAGCAACTTTAACGACACTTGGTCTAATTACCTTTTCCTTCATACAATACCCCTTCCTTATCTCCTCAACTACAGTTGATCCTTTAACGTCGTCTCTTTCAATTCTGGATGCGGCCTCATGTCTCGAAGGGTCGAAAGGTTTTTCCAGACACTCTATTGGAGAAACTCCCTCTTTCTCGAGTATTTTCTTCAGGTTGTGAAGCGTCATTTCAACGCCTTGTATCAGGGTCTCTTTTGAATCTGAAGAGTGGGCGGACTTGATGGCCATCTCCAATTCATCAACGATATCCAACAGTTCAGCAATAAGGCGTTCATTGCTGTATTTCTTGACCTCGTCCATCTGTCGTTCAAGTCTCTTTCTGTAATTCTCAAGATCCGCCTGCATATACTTCAATCGTGTAAGGTAATCTTCCGAACGCTTCTTCTCTTCCTCTAAGGCATCGTTGAGTTCTTCCAATTGCTTTTCATCTTTTGCGTGCTCTTTTTGTTCTTCGCTCAAAGTCTCTCCCTATGAAATCCTACAGTTTTGAAACTTAGATAAAAACATATACTCTGGTACAGCGCGTGCTCATCATTTTCGCGCATCGGAAGTATGATGCACAGTCATTCCCATTAGGTGATTATCGTTCTTCGGATTCTTCTTTTCTGTTCTTCAGCAAGTAAGCAATTAGGAGGGCTTCAACGAGGATATTTCCTGCTGCGAAGATGAGGGAGGAGCCGATGTTGATTGTGATTATGTAGAAGACCAGAATTCCAAGCAAGACCCAGACGAAAATGAAGTCCTTGAAAAGGCCGCCCGCGTTCTTTGTCGTCTGGTTGCTTTTTCTCCTTCTTGATCGGGTTGTGGCATAAAGATAGATGCCTACAATCGCGAGGAATAGGCTGCCAGCGCTGATGCTGCTGGCCCACCAAGCGAACAGTATAGGATCTGGCAGACTCATTCACCTCCTCAGAACTTGCATATCTTGTAGAAGAAGACTTTTCCCGCATCAACTAGGAAAAGGTACGTGGCAACCATAAGGAACAGGAGCACCCAGTATTCAGGTGGAAGGGGTGCGAATCCGAGGAAGCCTCCCAGTATCGTGAATGGAAGTATTGTTCCGAAGGCTACGCAGGAAAGCGTAAGCAGCGTCAGCCATTTTCCCGGCCGGCTCGTGAAGAACGGGATTCGCCTCGTTCTGATGACAAATATGACTAAAACTTCTGTCCAAAATGACTCTACAAACCACCCGCTACGAAAGACCGGAGCGAGAGCCGGTGTTGAAGCGCCGAATATGAACAGCATTATGCCGTAGGTAAGGAAGTCATAGAGTGAGCTGAAGGGGCCAAAGAAGAGTGTATATTTTCTTATGAAGCCTATGTCAAACCGTTTTGGTTTCTTAACATACTCTTCATCAACGTTGTCAGTTGGGAGCGCCATGTTGGAAATATCATAAAGCAGGTTCATGAAAAGTATCTGCATAGGCAACATTGGCAGAAACGGGAGAAAGACGGACGCGGCGGCTGCGCTGAACATGTTCCCAAAGTTGGAGCTTGTTCCCATCAGAATGTACTTTATCGTATTGCCGAAGATCTTGCGCCCCTCATTTATTCCGTCAGCTAGCACGAGCAGGTCTTTCTCAAGGAGAACAATGTCTGCTGCTTCTTTCGAAACGTCGACGGCAGTGTCGACTGATAGCCCTACGTCTGCTTCGTACAAAGCAGGGGCGTCGTTCACGCCGTCTCCTATGAAGCCTACAACATGCCCGTTTGCTTTCAAGGCCTTCATTATGTCGAGTTTCTGCTCAGGTGTGATCCGTGCGAAAATGGTTGCTTCTTCCACGACTGTTTTGATTTCAGTGAAACTCATCTGCATCAAGTCCGCGCCGCAGACTATTCTCTTAACTGGAACTTTGAGTTCTTCGCAGACCGTTTTTGTCACGAGCTCGTTGTCGCCAGTCAGTATTTTTACGTCAACACCCATTTCCTTCAATCTGTTAATGGCTTGGTGAGCGTCATTCTTCGGAGGATCAGTGAAGATGAGGAAGCCCAATAGTGTTAGATCCGCTTCATCTTCGACAGAGTAAGAGTTCTTGACTTCTACAGACCGACAGGCGACCGCTAGGATTCGATATCCAAGCTCCGACAGGCTGAAAAACTTGGCATTAATCGCCTTCCGAACGGCGCTTAACGGTTCGGTTCTGCCGCTGATATCAGCTCGGCCACATTTCGCGAATATTGATTCAGGGGCACCCTTGCTGATCAGAATGTACTCTTCATTCTTTCTCACTACTACGGACATGATTCGTCGTTGATAATCGAAAGGAATTTCGTCAATCTTGTCGTAGGACTTGACATCCTCCTGTGCGTCGTTCTTAATCGCGTATTCCCATATTGCCGTATCCATGGGATTACCGACTGTCTTCTCCCCTACTGCGGCAGAGTTGCAAAGCAGAGAATATGTCAGTATTTTGTCATTTGTCTCTCCGCCAAGGCTCTGGCTGTCATGAAGGGCTATTTTTCCCTCGGTGAGCGTCCCTGTCTTGTCAGTGCAGAGGACATCCATGTTTCCGAAGTCTTCTATCGAGACCAGACGCTTCACGATGACTTTTGCATTCGCCATTCTGCTTGCGCCTCGGGCTAGACTGATCGTTATGATTGCTGGCATGAGTTCAGGCACAAGTCCAACTGCAATCGCGAGGGAGAACAGCAAAGAATCAATCAACGGGTGGCCGATGGCCGTGTTTATCGAGAAAATTCCGATCGTTAGGGCAATAGTCAACGTAACAAGCATTGTTCCGTAGCTTTTGATACCTTTTTGGAACTCGGTTTCCGGGTGCGTTCGAACCAAGCTCTTCGATATCGCTCCAAGCTCAGTTTTTTTCCCGGTTGAGACGACTATGCCCTGACCGCTTCCATGAATCATCACGGTGCCCATGAATAGGTAGTTTGTTAGCTGTTGAGGCGTCGGGCGTTCAAGATTAAGCCGATCCGAGATTTTTTCGACAGGAAACGATTCCCCTGTAAATGTTGCTTCATCCACTTGAAGTCCCTTGGATTTCACTATTCTCATGTCTGCAGGGACGATGTCTCCAACGTAGACTGAGACCAAGTCTCCGGGTACTAGCAGTTTTGAATCGATTTGGGAGGATTTTCCGTCTCTCGTGACTACGGCTTTGATTGAAACGTTTTTTCGTAGGTTCTCAACGATTCTCTCTGCCTGATACTCATTGTAGAAGCCGAGAATGACGCTGAGAGCAATCATTGAGAGTATTATTATCGATTGAGTGGGTTCTGAGTAGGTGCCGGCTATGATTGCACAGGCGATCAGAATTGCGAATATTGGGTTCTTGAATTGTCTGATGAGAACTTGAAGTTTGCTGAAAACGTGTGTAGGAAGCTCATTGTACCCATGGACTTTGAGGCGCCGATTAGCTTCTGTTTCGGATAAGCCGTTTTCGCTAGTTCCGAGGGTTTGATAAACACCAGTAGGCACGGTAGACCAGTAGTCTTCGCATTCGTTGCCATTTTTCTGCCTTGCCGTATTCTTGAATCCGCCTCAATACGGGTCCTCTTAACATGTACGTAACTTGTTGCCCTCGGTAATACCCCAAAGGGGCTATTTAGGCATTGCGACAATTCCTTCAATTGTGATGAAGAACAGGGCTTCGTAAAATCTAGGCAGGCTCTTCATGAATGTCTATTCTGGCCACGTTGGGATATGCCTTCCTTATTGCGCTTTCAAGCTGGGTGGAGACTTGATGAGCCTTCTTTATGCTTAACTTTGAATCGAAGCGACATTGAAGCGCTAGGTGCACTGTGCCACGGAACTTGCGAATCCTTATGTTGCATACGTCCATGATTTCAGGGAAGCTTCTTGCAACGTGTTCAATGTACGATTCTAGCTCGGTCTCTATGCCCGCCATTTCCCT
>JBGPBD010000094.1:0-3920 GCA_041481045.1 Bathyarchaeia archaeon
TGGGCACATAAGAGGAACAAACATTTAATCCTTTATGCTTCAGATGAAAATAGGCCTTGAACAGAAGGAGGACGTGTAGCCTTGAAGATCAAGGCGATTCTATTTGACCTAGGAGACGCGCTAGCTTCACCGTGGATACTCGAAAAGAGTCTTTACGAAATACTACACGCGCGCGAAAATTGGAAGTCAAGCCTGAAGAGGCCCTGTTTATAGGCGACAATATGGAAACCGACTATGAGCCAGCGTCAAAATTGGGGATGAGATCAGTTTTGATATGCCGGGCAGGAATCGACACGAAGAAGACTCGTGGGCTCAGAATGATCACTAGTCTCAGCGAACTCTTCGAGTACATAGATTAAGGCCTAATAGAGTCGTATGTTTAGAACTGCTAGAGATGCGATGAGTGCCTCTTCTGTTCTTACTGTTTCTGTACCTTGTGACGGAATTGTGTTAACCACAAAATCCACGATGTCTTCCAAGACAAAATCCTCAAAACGGGCTATTTCATGTAACCCTTGATTAGGAGCCCCAAAAGCTACGAGCACTGTCTTCGCGCTTCTCCATCTTGCGGATATTTCTTCGGCAACTTCTGCGAAAGAGATGCCGAGTCTCGAAGTTGCAATTGTCAAATCGAGCTTCCTGCTTTTCAACATCTTCCCAAAGGATTGTCTTTCTTTGGTAACAGAGTAGCCCCAAAATCCTCGTATCTCATCGCGGCCTGTTAGTTCAACTTGAACCTGTTTGTCGATCTTTTGGATTTTCACAGTGATCCGCTGGCCAATTGGAAGGTACTCATTCAGTATCAATGCTGGTTGCTCAACGCCAACGTCCACAAGCGTGCCCTCGCGTTCCTTTGACAGAGTCACACCTTCTCTGTACTCGCCGACTCTAAGCCTCTTTATCGTGCGTTCCAGAGGATGGTGTGCCGTTCGCAACGGCGGAAGAATACCAGCGTACTGCAATTCTGGTTCAAGTTTGAAAAGCCTTTTTCGAAGATATTGTGGTGTCTCCATATATGAGAGTAACAGCGTAATCAGATCCGTTTCTCGTGTTTGATTAGCCTTCGCGTTGTCTGGATAGATTATGATTTCCTCCACTTTGAATATGGCAGCAGTCCTTCCAATTGCCCCTATTTTGGACGTTTTTTCACGTAGATGCGGGGTGTCAGAAACGATCGAGGCCGGTATTGCTATAGAGACCTTTGTGCCATGCACTTTTTGCTTTCCGCCTGTTGATCCTGAAATAGTGTTCACAGCCTTTTGTTTAAAAGCTAAAAGGACAATATAAAATTTGCAACAAAGCAAGAGGGCGCGATTGAATTGCCAGATGGTACAATTCTGAATAGCTCTGCAGGAATCAGGAGAGTTGACAAAAGCAACATGCTTTCCTTCTGTGTTGACACGTATAGACATTATGATAAGGCTGCGAGGCTTGCTGACACTGTCTCGATTGGTTATCGTAGGCCACGGGTAATTATCGTTGCAGGCATGGGTGGTTCAGCGATAGGAGGCGACCTTATGAAGGACTGGTCGAGAGACAAACTGGCCGTGCCAATTGAGGTTTGCAGAGAATACTCACTACCAAAGTACGCAAATGAGGATACGCTTGTTTTTGTTGTGAGCTATTCAGGAGAAACTGAAGAGTCTCTAAGCGTTTTTCTGGATGCCATCAAACGCAAGTGCATGATCGCGTGCGTGAGTTCGGGAGGGAAGCTGAATGAATTTGCTGAAAAACTCGAACTTCCAAGCTTGCGCGTTCCTTCCGGTATGCCCCCTCGTGCATCTCTTCCGTACCTGTTTGTACCTCTAATCGTATACTTGAAGAAGCTTGGTCTAGCCTCGAACGTTGACTCTGAGATTTCCGAGTCCATCAAGATCTTGAAGCAAATCAGCGATGAAAATTCACCTGAAAAACCGCTGGAAACCAGCTTCTCCAAGGCATTAGCCTCAAACATTCTCGGGACAGTTCCGATAGTTTATGGCTTTGGTGCCTATCGTGCCGTGGCACAGCGTCTGAAGACCCAGTTTAATGAGAACAGCAAGGTTCCGGCGAAATGGGAGTTTTTCCCAGAGCTTGACCATAATGAGATCGTGGGCTGGGAAGAAGCAGGCAAGCTTGCAAAGTGTTTTTCCGTGATTCTTCTTAGAGACGAAAGTGAAGCGAAAGTGATAGGGCATAGAATTGAGGCTACCAAGGATCTGATGCGAGAAGGCTCGTTGAAGCTTTTCGAAGTCTGGAGCAGAGGCCATAGCACTTTGGCAAAGATGGCATCTCTCATCAGCGTTGGAGACTTCACGAGCGTATATTTGGCTGTGCTGCGCGGGGTGGACCCCACACCGGTGAAAACGATAAGCTTGTTGAAGGAGAAGCTTAAACAAAGTGGGTTGAAGGAGAAGGTTGTTCGCGAACTGGAGGAGCTTACCTAGGTTATGAAGTCTGCGAACATTTTTTCAGCTGTTTCAAGGGATGTCATTTGAGGCGGATGCTTGAAAGCGTAAGCACAGATTGGCCTTATAGCTCCTTTCAAGCCTCTGTTCAAAGCAATCTTTGTGGCCCTTATCACGTCTAGCAGAACTGAGCCGGCGTTTGGCGCGTCAACCGTTGAAAGTTTCAAGTCTATTTGCATAGGCATGTTGCAAAAATACATTCCCTTGATCCAGAAGTAGCTGTCTCGCTTGTTCTGCAGAAAATCAACGTAGTCCGTGGAGCCGGCTACAACCTCGGCCTTGTAGGGCAAGGCGGATTCAACAGACTTTGTTTTGACCATTCTCTTTATGTCTCGGGTTCTTTCCAGCGTGTCCAGAGATTCTGTGCCTCCTCCAACGTCAAGCTGATACGTTTCAGCAATGTGGACGCCGCTCACTGAAAGAAGTTTTAGCAACGTCTTGTGTAATGTCGTTGCGCCCACCTGATCGATCAAATCGTCGCCTGCCAACGGTAGCCTCGCCTTTTCAAATCGCTTAGCCCACGAGGAGTCGCTGGCAATGAAAATAGGCGTGGCGTTCACGAAGGCGCAGCCAGCGGCTAATGCCTGCTCGGCATACCATTCAGATGCCTTCACGGCTCCGCTTGGAAGCAGATTAATAACCATTTCGGCGTCGCTTTCTTTCAATATCTCTGCAACCTTGTTCTCTGGTTGCTTACTCACTTTCACTATGCTTTTCGTGTATTCACCTAAACCGTCCAAGACCGGCCCTTTACTCACAGATATACTTGTAAGTGGAGCCTCGGTGATCTTTGGCGTGTTGTTGGGCTCGGCGAAAATAGCTTCAGCCAAGTCTTTTCCAACTTTCCGATCGTTAATATCAAAAGCGGCGGCTATCTCAACATCCCTGGGGTGAAAACCTCCCAAAACAAGGTTGCGCAACCCGATGCATTCTTCATCTTTCTTGCAGCTGCCATAATATTGCAGACCTTGGACAAGGGCTGATGCACAGTTACCAACACCAATTAGAGCGACTTTTATTTTCGGCAAGCTTAACACCTCTGTTGGCTTTCTCTTATTCGTGTTTGACCTATAAAACGCTACGCTTCACACGTATCTGAATGGACAATCGACATATCACATGCGGTTCAATAGCTTTGCGTTTTTGCATAGAATATTGAAGTCCCTTGTCGACCTTAACACGTTAGATCCAATAAGACTCTGAGCGTCCAGAATGGCCACATGCTTTTGTTGATTTGAAGATTTATTATTGGGTAAGTCTTAACCTCTCTGGATATTTCAATTCGAGTGAGGCAAGACAACATTGCCCAAAGAAGCTAAAACGCCTGATAAGTATGCCCTAATTAACGAGCTCGCCCGACGAAGGGGTTTCTTTTGGCAATCGTATGAGATATACGGGGGTTCAAGCGGTTTCGCAACCTACGGCTCTCTAGGCGCGAGACTGAAACAGAACATTGAAAGGAAACTCCGCGAA
>JBGPBD010000095.1:0-3905 GCA_041481045.1 Bathyarchaeia archaeon
CCTATTAACGGAAACACTGAAGGCTTTGAAACGTGACGACATCCAGGTGGACACGGTTTCACAGAATCAAATACGAGAAATCTTCAAATGCATAAGCTCAGGAAATTTGATGAAAGAGTCAATTTCGGACGTGATCATTTGGCTGTCAAAGAACGAAGGCAAGAGCGTGCAGGAAGCAATCGGAAATCTCGGGCTGAAGGCGGTTTCTGGAGATGAACTGGACAATACCATCAATAAGGTAGTTGCAGAGAACAAGAAATTGATTCAGGAGCGAGGCGAAGCAAGCTTCGGAATTCTTATGGGTATTGTCATGAGGAATCTGAGGGGCAAGATAGACCCAACTCAAGCAAGCAAAAGACTGAAAGAAAAACTGAAAGAAACCTAGCCCGTACTACATTGAGGACATTTTTCATCTGTAGTTTTTGACCGTGAGAACAGGAGCATGCAACGGTCTGATGCTTTCACCGCAGTATGGACACATGTTGAACTCTGGCATCAAAGACTTGCCGCATGCGGGGCATACTTTGGAGAATATCACGTTTTCTTGAATTCTTTTAAAGTCTTTCTTCAAGCTGCCTAAATCTGCTTTCATGCTGTCAATGCTCTCGCGCAATGGTTGAATCTCCCTGGCTTCTGTCCTCACGTTGCACATCAGGTCTTTAACCTGCGCCAGAGTTTCGCTGCTTGCCTCTATTGTCTCAAACATTGCGTCTAGAACCTCGCTTTTGCTCTCTGTCAGTTGAGTCTCAACTGCGCTATGTGCCTTAGCGTCCGAGAGTATTTTGTTCAGGAAAGTTTCCACAGGATTTTCGAAGGTTATTCCACATGTAATTCCCCAAAGAATTAGAGTTATGATCGTGCTCACCCAGAAATACGCGGAAGTCGATGCGGCCTGCATTTCAACGTTAATGAAAGGATATAGTTGGAGAAGCTTGATCGAGTTGCCAAAGAATAGAGCCGAGACAGCGTCAAGCATATGTAGCAAAGCTATGAACGTGAAAGAACTGAAGAGCCATACTGACAATCCCTTGCGAGCCAAAGACATTCCTCTTGTTTGCGCAAGATCACAATGCAAGAGGGTAATAGTATATCGTAATATTTAATATAATATTCCCATTTCGGAATATGTCATAGCACGTAGGAAAAAGCATCTGAGGAAGACTACACGATCATCGCTTTTGCTCGTTGGCTAGCGCACGCTTTGCGCAGGAACAAGACAGTGGGGAGTGGCTGATGCAGTTGGAAGGGTAATTCTAGCCCGCGTGTGACTATATGCCTCGTTTGTGTCCAATACTGATTTTGAAGCCAGTAGGCTAATAAGCGACGCTTCCCACTCTGCTAGATTAAGCGAGATTTTGGCCCATAGAATCGTGAAACCGGAATATTCCGTTTTTGCTTTTGGCACATCTGCTTGAGAGTAATTAGAGGTGAAAATATGCAAAACATTAAGGAAACGCGAGAACGAATGAGACAAACTGAGCTTTGGAAGTATCGCGCCACGAAGTACGAAATGAAATACAAGTAAATCTCCTATTTCTTTCTGTCTATTCAAGTCACACTTTCACTGCGCGCAACCTTAATTAGTCAAGCGACCATCAAGAAGGCCTCCGGAAGACAAATGGATCTAGATGAGGCGTTGAAAGGTAGAAGAAGCATTCGGACATATCTTAACAAGAGCGTGCCTCAGGAGCTAATCAGGCAAGTCATTGAAGCTGCCACATTCGCTCCCTCAGCAAAAAACGGCCAACAATGGCGATTCACCGTGCTCACTGGGAAAGCCAAAAAGGAGCTGACTGATCTTTTCAGACGTGAGCTGGAAAAGGTCTCGCAGGAGATCGGCAGAGAAAACATGGGATCTTCTTTCTCTTCATGTAGCATCATGGAACAGGCGCCCGTGATAGTTATTGTTTGGAATGCCGGGCAGATGGGTTGGGAAACTGAGACTCACAGCGTTGCAGCCGCAATTCAGAACATGCTGCTCAAAGCCCATTCTCTCAGCCTAGGAACATTATGGATTGGCGACATCTTCTACGCCGTTGAAGTCTTAAACCGACACTTCAACAAGCCATGGAAGCTAACCGCGGCGGTAGCACTAGGATGGCCCGCAAATACTCCAGAGTCACGACCGAGGAAATCGGTTGACGAAGTCGCCGAGTTCTTTAGTTGACTCAGCTGCAAATGACTCAGAGCACGATTTAGTCCCTTGAAAATAGAAGAGGTGTTCCATGTTTTAAAAGGCATTTCCGAACGTAAATCCTAAAAGGAAACCCCACTCTTCTATACGATGGGATATCATTGCAAGGTAAAACTGTGAAAGGAACCCGAGGCAACTTCGGCCTCAGAGTCAAAATAGGCGAATACGAAGTGGAAATTAACGGAGCACGTGAAGAAGTTCTGAAAACGATCGAGGACCTCCCAGCTCTTATCGGTAATGTTGGCAAGGCCTTTGAAAACGCTAGACCCAAAACGGTAGCCACACTGACCGTTAAAACAGAAGCTTCCAAACAAGAGACACGCAACCAAAGCTATCCAAAGATTACACCAACAGAAAGTAGCGAAGAAGCTGTAATAAAGATGCTTCAAACCGAGTGGGGAAAATGGCGACCGCGCACAATTGACGAAATAAGAGAAGCGCTAGAGTCCAATGGACATAACCAAGCTGCACGCGTGTTGGGAGCGACGCTCAGCGGCCTTGTCAAGAAAGGGAGAATCAGACGCTGGAACACGGACGCTGGTTTCGTTTACATTCTCGTCGAAAAAGACGCACTAAGCATAGAGGGAGAGGCAAAGTGAAGAAAATTGAAACCAGAATAAAAACTCCGTTCGGCGAAATAGTACTCGAAGGCGAAAATCCCCAAGAAATTCTGGACATGATGTCCATCTTCCCAGAAGATTTCATGGAAAAACTCTCGAATTTCGTTTCAAGCCGTGTGATCCCATCTGGAGCTCAGCTCAAAGGCGTCATCGAATCAACCACGGAAGGCCCCGTGATCGTTGCTCGGGAAAACCTTACGCATTATGAGGCGATAGGCCTAACGCTTTATGCTTCAGAAGAAAAGAAAAGCACGGCAGCACTGATAACGAAACTTCTGGAATCAAGCGGAATAAAATGCATGGTTCCAGCCCGCTTGAACGAAATGACCAAGAGAGGACAGGTGTTCAAGCCAGACCCCAACAGACCAGAATTCAAGTTGACAATGCAAGGCGAAAGATGGGTAGAAGACGATGTTCTAGCTAGGCTCAGAGGTAAAATGGCTTGAACAGCGAAGTCAACAGCATAACAGTCCAAATCAAATACAAAGACCTTGAGAAAACCTTCTCCGGCAACATGGAAGAAGTCTGGCTATCCATCAACAAGCTCTTTCTGGAGTTCATTCCCTCACTTGCGATTGCACAAAGACTGATGTTGAAAGTTGATCTGCAGAAACTCGCAAAAGACTGCGAAGACATAATCGCTCTCTCAAAAGAAGGCCCAACCATTCTTGCTTCAAGAAATAAACTGACCGACAACGAAACTCTATCTCTTTGGCTTTTAGCATACTACATGGGCAACCAACTGGGAATGCTAAAAAGCGATGCCGTTTCAAAAGAGGAACTCCAAGCCAAACTTGGGAAAAACGCAAAGATAACGAGCACGCGAATAGGTGAGCTCGTGAAGAATGAAACAGCCGCAAAAACCGCAGACGAAAAATACAAAATCACAACCTTTGGTGTGTTCCAAATTCAGAAGGAGACGCTTCCAAGAATTAAGGCAAAAATGGGCATCTAAGCCCTTTTTTGAAACGCAGCTCCATCAAAAAAAAGCTAGTTGCAGAAATGACTAACACGTGTTTTCGAGTTCTCTTATTGCTTCTCTAACCATCGCAAGGGAAGCAACGGCTCTATCTGGCGCTATCCGTTCCAGC
>JBGPBD010000096.1:0-3872 GCA_041481045.1 Bathyarchaeia archaeon
AACGTCTAAAACTAGGTCCGGAGTCGGATATTCAATCCCCTCAACTTTCACCACAGGATACAGATACTCAAGAATGGGCTACACTACGATAATGAACCCATCCATGCCTCCTTTGGAAGCCAAGCACACGCACGAAGAGCTCAACGACACCCCAATGCTTGACAAGGCTACGTACCCTCTTCTGGGAGACTGGTGGTTCGTCCTCGAATACTTGGGAAGAGGACAGATCGAAGAGCTTGCAAGACACGTTGCTTGGATGTTGACCACAACGAAAGGATATGCCATAAAAATAGTCAACGCAGGCGGCTTGGAGGCCTGGGGCTTCGGGCAGAACGTTCACGGTCTAGATGACCAAGTTCCATGTTTCCATGTGACTCCACGCGAAATAATCCGAGGACTATGCAAGGTGAACAAACTTCTGAATTTGCCTCACACGATTCATGTTCACACGAACAACCTTGGACAACCTGGGAACTACACCACTGCTATAGAGACGATGAAATGCGTTGAGGATCTGGCTTCCGAAAACAGGCCAGCGATTCACATAACCCACTGCCAATTCAGCTCTTTCAAGGGTGATGATTGGCGAACCTTGGAATCTGGAGCCGAGGAAATCGCAAACTACGTCAACTGTCACTCTCACGTGACTTTGGACATGGGCCAGGTCATATTTGGAGACACGACCACTATGACGGCCGACGGCCCGTTTCAATTTGGGCTTTCAGAGTTAACAGGAAACAAATGGGTAAACCATGATGTTGAGACTGAAACAAGCGCTGGAATTGTGCCTTTCAATTATCGACGCAAAAGCTATGTCCACGCAACTCAATGGTCGATAGGATTAGAACTGGCCCTGCTTGTTAAAGATCCTTGGAAAATCTTCATGACTACAGACCATCCGAATGGTGGTCCGTTCATACACTACCCGAGAATTATTGCTTGGCTAATGAGCAGAAAAGCCAGAGAAGCAACAATGAAAAGAATCAACCCCCGAGCAAGAAGCAAAAGCCTACTTCCCTCAATAACTCGCGAATTAGGGTTCTACGAAATCGCTATCATGACGAGGGCGGGGCAAGCAAAAGCTTTGGGTCTTCAGAATAAGGGGCACCTAGGTGTTGGCGCCGACGCAGACATAGCCGTATACAACGTAAATCCAGAGAAAATAGACCCTGCCCAAAAGTACAAGACTGCTCGAAGGGCATTCAAACATGCTGCCTACACTGTTAAAGGCGGCGAAATCGTCGTCAAAAACGATGAAACAATCAAACAAGTAGAAGGGGCCACGATTTGGCTTGACGTGCAAACTTCTGAACCTGCAGAAATAACTGATGAAATGAAAAGAAAATTCAGAGAATACTGGACTGTAGAATACGAAAATTACCCCGTGACAGAGAATTACCTTGAGATCTCGCATCCGAAGACGCTGAAGGCAGATGTCTAGATGATAAGCCTCTACCCCCTGACGGAATTCAAACTGCCAATAATCGCCGAATGCATAAGTCCAGACGTCTTTCAAAACAAGAAACGCGAAGAGATAGAAGACCTGAAGGTTTGGGAAGGAAACAAACAGAAAACACTCAGAGAGCTCTTCAGAGTTGACGAAACTGAACCTGACGAGTCGTCCATCGTGATTCATGGTGACGTGAACAAAGTGCGGAGAGTAGGAGCACTTATGACAGGTGGTCAAATAATGATTAACGGAAACGTTGGCATGCATCTCGGTGAAGAGATGAAGGGCGGCAAAATAACCGTGAACGGAAACGTCGGAGGATGGGCTGGTTCAATGATGAAAGGCGGCGAAATCGAAATCCATGGCAATGCCAGTGATTATCTTGGTGCTCCATATCGGGGATGCAGTGAAGGTATACGCGGAGGACGAATAACTGTCTATGGAAATGCTGGGAACGAAGCTGGAGCCCACATGAAGAAAGGCACGCTGAAGATCTATGGAGATGCAGGACAGTTTGCAGGTTTTCGCATGAGTGACGGAACCATCTATGTCCAAAAAGGCTGCAAAGCAAGAACTGGGGCCTGCATGGTGAGTGGCAAGATAATCGTTGGGGGGCTTCTGGAGTCAATCCTACCTACGTTCACGATAGACAGCATCAAAGCAAAAGTCAAGATAGAGGAAGGCGAAACAGCTGAAGGTCCTTTTTATGTCTTTCTCGGGGACATTACTGAGCATGGAGATGGCAAACTTTTTGTCTCAAAAGATAGGAACCAACATTTAAGCTCTTATGAAAAGTTGCTTTAGGAAAAAGGGAAACCATGAACAAAGCCATAAGTGTGAATTCCTTGGCGTGGAAACTCTTGGACAAGCTAATCGAGAACGCTGCCCTATACAGGGTGAACGAGACGAAAGCGGAAAACGGTGCGACCATTATAGATGCGGGGATAGAAGCTGAGGGAGGTTTTCAGGCAGGAAAACTCATAACTGAAATCTGCATGGGTGGATGTGGGAAGGCAAAAATAGCCTATAGAAAATACGGAGATTTTGAACTTCCTTCAATATCCGTAGACACAGACAACCCGATAATCGCCACGTTAGGATCTCAATATGCAGGCTGGCAGATAAAAGAGGACGGCTACTTTGCAATAGGTTCTGGACCAGCTAGGGCTTTGGCCTTGAAACCTAAGAAGATCTATGATGAAATAGGATACAAGGACGATTTTGACAAGGCCGTGGTCGTTTTGGAAACTGAAAAACGTCCACCAACTGAAACGTTAGAGCAGATTGCAAGAGACTGCAAAGTCCCCAATGAGGATCTAGCAGTGATCCTAACGCCAACAACCAGCGTGGCTGGTTCAACGCAAGTTGCTGGCAGAATCGTGGAGACTGGAATTCATAAGCTCAGGAGGATCGGGTTCGATCCAAATAAAATTCAACATGCTTGGGGAGTTGCGCCAATTCCGCCGGTGCATCCGAAGTTTGCAAATGCGATGTCAAGGACAAACGACGCTATCCTCTACGGTGGAACCACCTATTATGTCTTAGAATGTGAGAATGAGGAAGAACTTGTAAGGATTCTGAAGGAAGCCCCATCTGAATCATCAAGAGACTATGGGAGACCTTTTATTGAAATCTTCAAGGAGGCAAGATGTGACTTCTACAAGGTTGACCCGAATCTCTTTGCACCCGCCGTCATGATCGTAAACAACACGTTAACCGGCAACACGTACAGGAATGGAAACATCAATACCAAGCTTTTGGCTGAATCGTTTGGCATCAAGGCCATTTGACGAGCCTAGATTTTGACGTAAGACTTTACAGCTTTAGTTACGGAATACCCCAATGGAATCGTGTAAAGTGCCAAGGTCAAGTTGAAGATGACTATGAACGGGATTGAAGCAATGACAGCTGCTTCAGGAAGGCCATAGCCAACTGGCGGCGGAAAACGAAGACACACGTAGTTGACAAAAGCCATAAATGCAGTTCTCAGGATGACTCCTGATGTTGTCATTAGAGCAGCGACAATCGTTTCTCGCTTTGAAGAATGTTTCTCAACAAGAATCTTCACTATGCCTATGCCCAAAAGCATGCTTAAGACGGCTGCCAGATTGTAAAGGGGGCCTGTTGGAAGGGCTCCAGGAAACAGTGCCAACAGTGTCAAAGTATTTAGTAGAGTTATCAGAACCCCCACTCTAGCTCCATAAAGTAAGAACGCCGCAACTATCGGTATTTCCCATACTTGGTATATTAAGTACGGCGCATATGGAGCTGGAATCTTCAATGGAGAAAGGTTTAGGACAACAGCAAGCGCAGCAAATACTATGACAGCCGCAACAGTTTGGGTGTTCAATCTTACCATCTGAACTAGGATGCCATCTGTTTTTCTGCAACTATTAAAGAGTAACTACTCAAATCAGAGTAT
>JBGPBD010000097.1:0-3865 GCA_041481045.1 Bathyarchaeia archaeon
CATCCAACTGGATTCTGGATGGCAAATACTATTCAGGAGGAACTTGGACGAGAAGCTCTCATCAGAGAGGTTGGAAATCAGTTCGCTTTCTTCCGCTTGTACAATCAAGCAGCTATTAAAAAGCGAGGTGTACCTTCCTTTTCAGAAGAAGCTATGAGTCTAATCAGCTCTCTGGCGAAGAGATACGTTGGAGGATCATTGGAATAGATTGGACATGAGACTTCGCCAAAGTTGTGGTGCTTGCCTCTTCAAGATGGAGAGCTTTGAGTACACACTGTGGTCCGTAGCCACGGAGCCATATTGCAGAAAAAGAAAGGAGTTGCGGGAGACTGTGGAGACATCGCTATTTGGTCCCGGGTTCAAACCCCATCCCCAGCACTTCAGAAGGTTGTGCTATGGCGTGGGGCTCAATCGTACGGGCTACATGATGCATATCGCGCGCGCTCCGCAAACGCTGGCATTCTGAGAGCAAAAACATCTCTACTTTTCACTCTTAAGCCGCATAGAACACGGTGTGTTACGCTTGGTCTAGTCGCGCGCCCGACTCCACAAATGCAATTTCACCTTAATTCCTGAAAACAAGCTCAATCTGAGCGTATCTGTGTCCCCAAATTGCTCGTATATTCAGAGTCTGACCGACGAATGCCCGCCTGAATTTACTGCGTGTTGTGCCAGAGTTTTGGCCCAGTACGATGAGGATACACGTGTCGCCATTCCTGGAATGCCGAGCACTCACAAATCAATTATGCTGCTGTATAGTCGAGACTATTGAAAAAACAAGGTCGAAACTAATCTACGACATCCAGCAACGTGAAAAATCACACTTCAACATTCAAAACCTGCAACACCAAATCAACAAACGCACGCTGCATCCAAATGCTATGTACTGAAGTGGCCATCATGAACCGCGTGGGCTATTAACCCTTCAGAGGAATTGAGCAATTGAGTATCATAAATGTTCAAGTCACACTTTCCGCTTTCTTTCACGTAAAATTGCACCGTCATCAACGTTCCCTCCCCGCTAACCCCAGACACGTTTCCAACCAAGGTGCAATCTGCAATCAGATGCCCTTCAGAGCCGTTTACTTGAGGGTTAAAGAACGTACTGCTCCTGCTTCTCAAGATCGGACCTTCCACAATGCTTACAACTCCCAAGACCGAGGCATCCCACTTCAACTTGAATTCCCAACCATACAAATCAACAACGTTCAAAACGCTTATGTTAACCGTGAAATTCCTGCCCACCATTCCTTGAACCGTCTGCGGATCCACAAACAACACCGTTGAAGAAGAAGGTCTCGCCAGAATCAAGTAGGCAAGAACCATCACCGAAATGGCAACAAAGAAAACAGCAATTACGATTTTCCTATTCATGATATTTCCCCTGAGCATCTAGTAGCTTTTCCCTTCGTAATGACCGCGCGCTATTCGCAGGCGGCTCAGACCTCATCATAGTAGCCGACATCTCCGAACACGCCTAATAAGTCAATGCGAAATGCTCGACTCAGAATTCCGACTATCGGGTTTTCCTTGTTGCGGGTGCAGTGCGCGCTAATGATGCCACGAAAAAGATTATATGTTGCTTAAGCATGAATCGATGTGAAACTGGCGTGAGAAGTATGCCTTCGGAAATCTTTGATGTTGATAGATTTGTGGAGATAAGTGGACGTGCAGACTATTGCGCAGTGAAACGGCTCAAAGATATTGTGAAGTTGAAACTTCGAACGACTAGTAGACTTTACACATTCAAGATTGCACCCACAAAGGCTGAAGAGATCATAAAAAGGCTTCAATGCGAAGTCCGCGAGATATAATTGGCTTCCTTCTCGCGACTGCTATTCTCTCAAGTCTGCTTGCGCGCAATGTTTCTTTCAAAAGGCAAGATTAGAGTAGCGAAACCATGAATCCCGTGGCCAGTCCGAAGAGTACAGGGAAGGGCAAACCTGGAAAGATCCCCCTCTTCTCCGTCATTCTGAACGACAATGCGCAGCCTAGCAGAATGCCTACAATTGAGGCAAAACCTGAAACAGGACCGAAATTAAGAAGCATATGCCCAGAAAGCATAGAGTAGAACGTCAAATCGCCAAGTCCCATCTGAAAATCCTTGAATGAGAAGCTTATGCCCCGAAGCTGATCAAGTCCCCTCTGCGCTATTTTCCCAACAGGTCCACGATAGACAGAGAAGATGTCATAGATCGCGAGAACGCCCAGAACCAAGATTGTACTTGCGGTGGGGATAGAGAATCCTAAGAAAGTGCCCAAAGCGCCTCCTATGCCGAGAATGGCGTATCCGGAGAGTTTGGTGCTGCGGAAGACTAGGTAATCAGTCGCTGCTGTTATGAGAACAGACATAACGAGAATCAACACATCTATGTATGGAATAGAGAACCTCGAGAGGGCAGCATACAGGTAAACCATGGAGAGCATGAAGGCAGCAAGCGTCAACGCAAAGCCAATAATCACCGTGATTAACCTGCGTTTGCTTCGTTTAAGTAGTAGATAAAGCAGGCTGGCGCCAACTCCGACAAGCAAAGTGAAATAAAACGCGTTTGCGAAAGACCCAAAGAACCCGAAGGTGTCCTCTGAAAACGGAGTAACTTGGGTTGGTTCCAGAGAGGACGTTGCGATCAGAAAAGCGCAGACTGAACCGAAAAGCAAGCTTGCAAGAACAGGCCCCAAATATATCAATTGCTTTCTGCGCCTGTTACTCAAGGTCTTTACCTGCGCTCTCCATGATCTTCTCGATCTTCGGCTGACATTTACTGCAAAATATGTTCTGCTTTCTGTCGGTTTCGAAAATGGAATTCGAGAAATACATGACACAATATGGGTTCTCACAATGCGCCAATCCGAAGGTATGTCCCAGTTCATGAACTGCTTCCTTTGCAGTTCTTTCCATGAAAAGCTCAGCGTTTGGGTTTCTTCCGTAAAATTCCGACCTAAGTCTGTGCAGTGATATCACTGCTACTTTCCCCGGGTATTTTGCCTGTCCGAAGACAAAGCTCAGCGGGGGGACAAAGAGGTCAACGTCTGCTATGCCCAAGATCCGCTCCATGGCTTTTTCTCTGTCGGCCACTTCTTGAATCCTGCTCAAAATAATGTTTGACAGGTATTGTTTTCTTCTCTTATCGAAGGCTTCTTCAGGAGTCGGAAGTATTTCACTGATTACCGTGCATGCCGCTTTGGGAAAGGAAATGTTCAAGGTCTCTGAAACCCAGTCAAGGACCTTAGAGTCGATCTGCCCTATGCGCAAAATTCCGATTTTCATGTAATTTCACTAGACTTTGAACGTGTCGCCGGCTTTCGGTGCCGTTGCCTCCAGGCCAAGCTCTTCTCTAGCCCACTTTGCAAAGTATTCGCAGTTTCTTTCGGCGCCATGAACTACGTAGATCTTCGGCTTTCCACCGAGCCTCTTAACTGCTTCCTTCAGTTCGCTTGCTCCACAGTGTGATGAGAAATCGAAATGTTGGACGCGGGCTTTGACTTTTCGCATCTTTCCATCGATGACGCATATGCCCTTTTCGAGCAGTTCCTTTCCTGGCGTTCCGGGGATCTGGTAACTGACCAGGAAGATGGCGTTGTTTGATCTTTTTGCGATCTTCGAAATATAAAACATGGCCGGACCGCCCTTAAGCATGCCTGCAGGCGAAATCACCACGCCTGGGGCATTTCCTGTCTTTCTTCGGTCTCTCCAACCCTCAACCCATTCAGTCGAATGCATAGCGTCCATAAACATCTTGTGATCCTTCAGAAACTGTGGGAAACTCATGAATACTCTGCTTACATCGCGCGCCATTCCGTCGATTGTTACGGGGTATTGAAAGTGATGGGCTGAGAGGACACATGCAAGTTCCTGCGATCTTCC
>JBGPBD010000098.1:0-3820 GCA_041481045.1 Bathyarchaeia archaeon
AAACGGAAATCAGCTCCGCTTGCTAGTACTGTAGAGGCTTTGTGCATAACGTACTCATGTGAAACGTCGCTGTAGGCGAAAATCACTTGGTCAATATCGTGTTCTCTTATCAGTTTGGTTAAGTTCTCTTCAGGATAGATGGGAATGCCCTTTGGATAGTTTGGACCAGCAAGTTCGGTTGGGTAGTTTCGGCATTCTATTCCGGGAATTTGGGTAGCCGTGAAGGCCACAACTTCGTAGGCATCATTGTTTCTGAAATAGACGTTAAAGTTGTGGAAGTCTCTGCCAGCGGCGCCCATTATAATAACCTTAGTTTTCTGCATGATGTAAACCTCCAACAAAACCCCAGATCGGGGTTTTCAATACTACTCGACGATTCTATTTAAACCTAGTGTGCAAAGGTTATTTCAGCAGATGTGAAACTGTTTCTCCGATGAAGTCTATCTGTTCTGCTGTGACGCCCGGATGAACTGGCAATGAGAACACCTGTTTTGATACCTTCTCCGTCACTGGAAGTCTGGGCTTTCCATATTTGCGATAATATGGCATGAGGTGTATTGGGTTAACGTAGCAGACAAAAGCGCCTATTCCCTTCTGAATCAACTGCTGAACAATTTTATCTCTTTTTGCTCTGTTGGCGTTCTTTAACTTAACAGTGTAAAGGTAATAGCTGCATTTGTATCCTTCCGGCTCAGTCGGCGTCTGAAGATTCTTTGCCTTTTCAAGCCTTCGTGTCAGTCTCTTGGCGTTTTCTCTCCTTTTGGCGACGAATTTCGGCAGTTTTTTCAGTTGTTCATAACCTATTGCTGCTTCTATCTCTGGCATGTGATAGTTGTGTCCGAGCATAAGGGATTGGTACTTCTCTTTTTCGCCATGACTCCGTATGTACCGAGGTGCTTCTGCAATCTCCCGGAAGTTCGTTGTCAGCATTCCACCTTCGCCCGTAGTCATGTTTTTGCTGCCATAGAAGCTCCAGCAGGCGGCGTCCGCAAGTGCGCCAGGAGGTTTTCCCTTGTACGTAGCTCCATGGGCTTGGGCGGCGTCTTCAATGATCTTCAGTCCGTGTGTGTCAGCGATTTCTCTTATAGGTTGCATATCTGCCGACAGGCCATACAGGTCGACTGGCATCATGGCTTTTGTCTTCTTTGTTATGGCCTTTTCAATTGCTCTTGGAGAAACAGTATAGGTGTCGGGGTTTATGTCAACGAAGACTGGCTTGGCACCTAGCATGGCAACAACTTCAGCCGTAGCAACAAATGTGAAACTTGGCAGAATAACCTCGTCTCCTGTTTTCACACCGATGGACATAAGCGCCGAATGCAAAGCCGCAGTTCCTGAATTCATTGCCACAGCATGCTTTGCTTTTGCATATTTCGTGAACGAGTTCTCGAACTGCGTAACCATTGGTCCTGCGCCGAGTCCATGGGTGAGTCCTCCGCTTTTCATTACTTTGATGACAGCATCGATTTCCTCATGGCCGATTTGCGGCGCGTTTATTTGAATCATCGAATCGCCGTAAAGGTACTATAACGTCTGCATATTAATAATTCCATTTGATTCCTTAAGATGATGGAAAGGCTAGGTGGCTAGAAAAGCGAAATGCCATCGTCTAGATTCTTGACTCGATTTAGGAATTCTCCCATTTCTTTTTCTACTTCTTCCTTTCTTTTTGTGAGGAACTTCAATTCCTCAGAGATCTCATCAAGCCAATCTTCGATGGCTAGGTTGCACTCCGTTGCAGTCATCGTCGCAAGATATCTTGAGACATCTTGCGGAGTCTTCTTCCCAAGTGATCGCAATGGACAGTTAATTTGCTGAAATTTTGAGAAAGGAAAGAAGTGCCTTGTCGACCTAGGCTTCATCAGTCGTCCACTGAGAGCTGCTGAAATGACTTTTTCCATAGTGATCTTCGGCGAATCGTCCATGTAGCGATGTATTCTTCTTGTCCCAATGCGGATTTTTGGATTTTGAATCGCATTAACCAAGATGACTGGTATGAGCGTGTAGCCAAGGCTTTTCAGTGCTAGCCAACGATGCATTCCATCCAGAATGACGCTTGTTTTTTCGTCCGCTACTATTGGATACCTGAGCATGCCATCCTTGAGAAGCTCTTTTCTCAGCAATTTCAAATAGACTGGGGAGCCTTTTTCATGAGGTTTCAACTCGTCAATGGGCATTATTGCTATTTTCGAATCCGTTTTCTCCGCTAAGACAGTGTGGGTCATTTGCTTTCTCCCTTTCTAATGGCTAAACGTTGGAATTTCGATTTTCTGAGGTTCATAATCTACGAGTTTACCAGCAAGGAATTGCTCGTAGGCTGAAAGGTCGAGCAAGCCGTGCCCACTGTAATTCATTGCAATTATTTTCTTCTCCTGAGTTTTTTTAGATTCTAGTGCCTTGTCTATCACGAATCTTAGGCTGTGAGCCGTCTCTGGAGCGGTTATGATCCCTTCTGTCTGAGCCAGCAACTGCGCTGCTTCAAAAACCTCGGTTTGACCGTAAGCAACCGAGTGCATATAACCCTTGTTAATCAGATATGATATGAGCGGCGCCATTCCATGGTATCTCAGACCTCCTGCGTGAACGGGCGGGCATGCGTATTCATGCCCAATCGTCAGCATTTTTAGCAGTGGCGTCATCTTGCCGGTGTCGCCATAATCATAGGTGTAAATGCCTTTGGTTGTGTGGGGGACGGCTTTCGATTCGCAGCCGACAAATTCCGTTTCCGTTGCACCTTTGAGTTTGTCTGCTATGAATGGGAAACAGAAGCCGCCGTAGTTTGAACCGCCGCCTATGCATCCGCAAATAATGTCCGGATATTTATCGATGAGTTCGAACTGCTTTTTGGCTTCCAGACCCAGTATGGTTTGATGCATAAGAACATGATTTAACACGGAGCCTAGAGAATAACGCGTGTCTTCATTGGCAAGTGTGTCCTCTACTGCCTCGCTGATGGCTATTCCAAGTGATCCGGGGTTGTTGGGGTTTTCTTTGAGCAGCTTTCTGCCGAAATTCGTTTGGTCGCTGGGTGAGGGGAACATCTCTGCTCCGTATATTTGCGCCATAATTCTTCTGCCTGGCTTGTGGTCATAGCTTGTCCGTACCATGTATATTCGACATTTCAGCCCGAAAAGCGCGCATGACAAAGCCAAGGCTGTGCCCCATTGGCCAGCCCCTGTTTCTGTCGCTAATCTGCGGATTCCCTGTTCTCTATTATAGTAAGCTTGTGCAATGGCCGTGTTCGTTTTGTGGCTGCCTGCTGGACTGAAATTCTCGCATTTGAAGTAGATCTCCGCCGGCGTCTTCAAACGTTTTTCAAGTCGTGTTGCGCGATATAATGGTGTTGGGCGGGGAAGCCTGAAGTAGGCATCCAGCACTTCGTCTGGGATTTTGACGTAGCGTTCTGTTGAGACTTCCTGTTTCACTAGTTCTTTTGCAAATATTCTTTCAAGCAGTTTGGGATCTATGGGTTTTAGCGTTGTGGGGTCCAATGGTGGTGGCAGCGGCTCTGGCAGGTCCGCCTGTATATTATACCAGGATGTTGGCATCTCGTCAGGATTCAATTGCGTAAAAGCTTCTTCTTTCTGTGTCATTTTATCGCCTGTCAAGTACATTTAAGCGCGTTTGTGTGCGTTAATCTACAGCACGATGGCAAGAACATATTTATACTTTATTGCACAGAAACGTACATCAAGGTAACTGCAACATGTGGAACAGCATCAAAAAATACTTGGAAGGTTATCCTGAAAGGCTCAAAGTAGCCCGGGTTCTGGTGGAAAACGGGCTGAGCGTAAGAAACGGAGGCATCTATCTTAACGAG
>JBGPBD010000099.1:0-3779 GCA_041481045.1 Bathyarchaeia archaeon
AGCAACGTCTGTTTCACGTATTCGAATGGTGTAGAAGCGCTAAAGAATATATCATTAACGATTCGAGACAGTGAATTCGTAGCTATCATGGGACAAAACGGTGCTGGAAAAACAACCCTCGTCAAACATTTTAATGGGCTGCTCAAGCCAACGAAAGGTCAAGTGATCGTTGACGGAGTTGACGTCACTAAAGTAAGCGTTGCCAAGTTGTCCAGGAATGTGGGTTTCGTCTTTCAAAACCCGGATCATCAACTCTTCAGCGAGAATGTTGAAGAAGAAATATCTTTTGCGCTGAAGAATTTCGGCTTCAACGAAAACATCATAGAAAACCGAGTGACATGGGCCTTGAACCTATTAGGTCTGGCTCAATATAGAAAAACTTCTCCGTTCATGCTGAGCGGCGGAGAAAGAAAACGCGTGGCCCTGGCCTCAGTTCTCGCGTGGGATCCCAAGATACTCATACTAGACGAGCCCACAATTGGTCAAGACTATCAACAGAAGGAGAAGCTCAGGCAATTCATCCTGCAAATGAAAACCCAAGGGAAAACAATAATTATTGTCACGCATGACGTGGAGTTCGTTGCAGAGTGTAACCCTAGAGTCCTGTTGATGCGCGAGGGAAAAATCATTGCAGATGGAGAAGCAGGAGATATCCTCACGAATCCAGACATCTTAGACGCAGCGTCAATTGTTCCCCCGCAGATTGCTCAGGTTTTCCTAGAACTTTCATACCAACTGCCTGAGCTGGAACTTCCTAAGGCGATCATTGACTTGTATGAGGCTCGAGAAATACTGCTCAAGATTTTGGAGAAAAAGACGCAATGAGCGTTTTTGATGGGCTCAAGTTTCGTAAGGTCTACTCGCCAATCCACGGTTTGGACCCGAGGATAAAATTTGTCTACGTTTGCGCGATTTTTGCGATTGCGGTAGTCTTTTGGGAAGTGCTTCCACTGGCAGTACTTTTTCTTATACAGGTTCCATTCGTGATTTTGGCTGGAGTCGAGCGCGAGTGGCTTCGTTCAATGCGAGGTGCATCCTTCATGGCCACAATAATCTTCCTTTCAAATTTCCTCTTTTCGTTTGTCGGTGCTGGCTACGTAGTCACAGCAAAAAATCTCGAAGGTGCAGCCGCTATGACTATACGTTTCATAGTGCTAGTTGAATCCTTCTCGGTTTTCTTCTTAACAACATCGCCAGACCATCTGGGTCTAGCCTTGGAACGGACACATGTGCCTTACGAACTTGTTTTCGCTTTCACAACTGCCGTCCGTTTTGTTCCAGTTTTAGCGGAAGAAGCGGAGACAATCATGGATGCTCAAAAAGCTAGAGGTCTAGAACTCGAACGCGGAAGTTTTTTGAAAAGAATCAGGAATTATATACCTATTCTTATTCCGCTCATCGTTAGCGCCATCCGAAGAAGCCTCGAACTCGCGGAGGCCATGGAGTCTCGAGCATGGGGAGCCACGAAGAACCGGACCAACTTGTACATACTCAAAATACACAGAGGCGATTTCATCTTACTGGCACTGACACTGGGAATTATAGCCACAGCAATCTATGTACGTCTATTCGTTTCAATACCCTCTGCAGGTGAGCTTCTCATTCATCATCTCTAGAGCGCAAGGCTTCTATTGCCAGGTCTTTGCCAAATTGGCCGAGTTCATGGCAAGCTGAAATGGCTGAGAACGGCAGCAGATTAAACAATCGACTACATCGATCTCCATGGAGCAACTCAACGTTGAAGAAGTCAAGCCTCTGATTAACCTCCTGCCAAAAGAGGGCGCGTCTTCCTGAGTGTCCGATACTTCCGAGGCTTTATCTCTGGACGCACTGAGCAATATTACACTGCCGAACTAAGTCTCTATATGATAGGATTTTTCGTTGTCCACATTAAAGGATGCTAAAGATTAAAAGTGCGTATGACTTATTAAGACTAACGACACACTATTCTGATGAGAAGACACAAAGCACCCTAAACCAGGGAGAACAATGCAAACAAGCAACAAATCGAAGCAGAAAACAGCGGAAACCATAAGTGAAACTGAGACAAAAACACCCATAATAACAGGAGGAGCCAGAAAACCGACTGTTTTTAGAGAAGTCTATCCAATACAAGAACCTTATGTCTATGCAGCAATAGTGAAAGAGCCAGAAACCGAAAAGATCCTCTACGAGATCGTAGAGCCAACCCTTCAGAAAGAAGAAGAAAAACAACTGCATGAAATCAAGAACCTCCTGATGGAAGAAGTAGACGTAAACCTAAAGGAAATTGAAACCAAAGAAAAAGCGGAGAACTACCTTAGAGAAAAGTCAAAGCAGATAATCAGCAAATATCATATAAAAATCCCATCTGAAGCTATTGACAAACTGGTTTACTTTATTCTGAGAGACTTCATTGGCTACGGAAAGATAGATCCATTGATGAAAGACCATTTAATCGAAGACATATCAGCAGACGGCACGAACATTCCGCTATATGTCTGGCATAGAATCTACGAATCATTACCCACAAACATAGTCTTCAAAGACAAGAAGGAATTAGATTCCTTCATTATACGCTTAGCCTATTTAAGTGGTAAAAACATTTCAATAGCGTCTCCAATCGTTGATGCGTCGCTTCCCGAAGGCAGTCGAGTGCAATTAACTTATGGAAGCGAAGTTACGAAAAGAGGATCAACATTCACGATCAGACGTTTTAGAGTCGATCCACTGACAATTTCGGATCTGATCGCTTTCAACACTTTGTCTTCAGAGATGGCTGCGTATCTTTGGTTCGTAATAGAAAACAGAGCCTCAGTTCTTGTCGCAGGCGGCGTAGCCTCCGGAAAGACAACCATGCTCAACTGCTTGTCGATGTTCATAAAACCCGAAATGAAAATAGTAAGCGTAGAAGACACCCAAGAACTCAACTTACCACACGAGAACTGGATACCATCAGTCGTAAGGCTAGGCTTTGGACATGAGGACAAAAGAAGCGGCTCGATAACCCTCTTCGATCTTCTAAAAACCGCCGTTAGGCAAAGGCCGGACTACATCATCGTGGGGGAAGTTCGCGGAGAAGAAGCCTACACGCTTTTCCAAGCGATGGCAACAGGACACTTAGGAATGTGTACTATGCACGCAGAATCTGTCGAATCCGCAATAAACCGATTGGAATCAGAACCGATGAACATTCCCAAACCGCTCATTGCAATGACGAGCGTAATAATGGTCATGAACAGAACAGAAATTGACGGAAAACCTGCAAGGAGAATCGGTACAACAACAGAAATCGTCAAATTTGACTCTGGAAAAAACAACATTCTGACGGAAGAGGTCTTCAACTGGGATCCAAAATTCGACAGGTACACATCCTCTGGCAAGAGCATCTTCATGGAGAGACAAATGACTAAAATGGGCATTGATGAAGAAGAGGTCAGACGTGAACTAGGCCGAAGACAGGCCGTCTTAGAATGGATGACTCATGAAGGCATTAGGCGCTACACTGATGTTGCAAACGTGATCAGAGAATACTATGCCAGTCCGGGACGCGTTTTCCAAAAAGCCAGAGTTGGCCTCAAATGAATATCTCCGGTCTGCTAGAGAGAATCAAGACGGCTCTTGACTATTTTAGAGCAAGATTCAGGTCTCCGCCGAGCAGAATGCCTAGTCAAGTGTCAGCAGATGATGTGCATGACGAGCCAAAGCTGGCTTTCGTCGGTTTGCAGGGAATCGCCTACCAGCTAATCGGAGAAAAAGCTAGACGCCTCTTTCCACTCTTCGAAGATCTTGACTTGAAT
>JBGPBD010000100.1:0-3727 GCA_041481045.1 Bathyarchaeia archaeon
CTTGACTGGCAAATCGACCCTCGCCCTGCTTGACACAAAGAAAATCGAAGCCAGAATTTTGGAGCTATGCTAGAAATGATCTAGACCGTCATGTATGCTTGCACTGATGGCTACTGTACGTTGTTGTAGGGTAGCCTTTTCTGATTTGCCAGCTTGAATAATTGCTCTATTTCTTTGTCGCTTGCTCCCTTTCTCAGTGGTGTTAGAATATCCACGAGATTGTCGTTTCTCATCAGGCATGGCTTGAGTTTTCCATCACTTGTCACCCTTAGCCGTGTGCAATTTCCGCAGAACTCCGTGTTCTCTGTTGGATGAATGACCTCAACTCTCACGTCTGGCAAATGATAGATGCGCCGGTTCTGCATGTACTGCCTAGTCTCAATTTCTGTGGCTTTTTGCTTCAACATACTTTCATATTCGTCCAATGCCTTGTGATTTGCCGCATAGTAAGAGCCATCTATGTTAACTGGTTCCAGTTCTATCAACTGCAAAATTGCACCAGTTTCTGCGGCAAAGCGGATCATCTCGGGGAAATCGTAATCATTCGTGCACTTCAGGAGTAACATGTTAAGCTTGACTGGATAGAATCCGACGTCAACGGCTGCTCTGACACCCTTGATAACCTCATCCACTTTTCCTCCAGTCAGCTTGTTGTAGACCTCAGGATTCAGTGTTGGAAGACTGATGTTGACGCGCTTCAATCCACCTGCATATAGTTCTTTGGCGATAGGAGCCAGCAGAACGCCGTTTGTGGTCATAGAAAGATCTGATAAGCCAGGCGTGGTCGAGATTTCTTTGACAATTTCCACAATGTCCCTTCGAGTAAGGGGTTCGCCTCCAGTAAGTTTTACTCTGGAGACTCCTAGCTTAGCGGCGATCTTGGCGATGCGACCGATCTCGTCGACCGTCATCTCCCTTGAAGGGCTTGCTTTGGGCCTTTCTTCGCCTTCCTTGTGGCAAAAATCGCAGCGCAGATCGCAATTACGGGTGACTGCCACGCGCAGGTTAAGCAGAGGGCGTCCGCAGCTGTCTCTGAGCACCATCGTTATTCCCGGGCATGCTTAACGACGTGAGCCGCTTCGGATAATATAAGTTTTTCAACACAGAGTCTGACAGCGTCAGGGGAACCTGGAATGCAGAAGAAGGCTTTGCCTTTTGCGACACCAGCAATGGCACGCGACAAGACTGCTGCAGAACCGATTTGATCGAAACTCATTCGTCTGAAAATCTCGCCGAAGCCCGGTAATACCTTCTCCAGAAATGGCAACACGGCTTCGATGGTGACGTCAGACGGGGCTACGCCAGTGCCTCCGCAGAAGACAGCCGAATCGATCTCCGGAGAACACAACGAGTTTCGCATGCTTTCTCCAATCGTCTTTTTGTCATCTGAAATTGTTTCTCGATGCACTACTGTGTGTCCAGCCTTCTGGAGTAGAGAGTTGATAAGGTCTCCTGAAACGTCTTTCACGGCTTCGCCTCTTTTCATCTGTTGGTAGCGAGATGTGCTCACTGTGAAGAGGGCAAACTTTAGTTTCTTTGGTGCTTCTTTCTTGTGTTTTTTTGCGGTTTCGCTCATTCATGGACGCCTTTTTTTGATTTTCTTCGTAACATGAATGTCGTTTATGGCCGTGAATGGATACTGTCCTTCAGCGTCTTTTTCGTATTGTTTCACCATATCCCAGATTGTCAAAAGACTTACGGCGGCTGCGGTTAAAGCTTCCATCTCTACGCCTGTTTGAGCCTTGGTTTTGACGGTTGCAGTAACCTGGACGGTTGAGCTGTTCAAGATTTCTGTTTTGATCTCCACTTTTGTGAGTGGCAACGGATGGCATAACGGAATCAGACTGCTTGTTTTCTTGGCGGCTAAGATCCCCGCAATACGTGCCGTGCACGAGGGGTCGCCTTTCGAGATCTTGCCTTCTTCGATCAGTCGGATAGTTTCTGGCTTCAGGCTGATCTTGCCCGTGGCGGTGGCTTCACGGAAGACTTCTGGTTTGTTTGAAATGTCAATCATCGTCATAATTGTTTCCCCAGCATTTGCCATGCTCACAAATCTGAGAGTGGACTCTGACTCTTTTCCGTTTTGCTTCCTCTGAAGTCTACCCATCAATAAACGCGTTGAAAGGTTTGCAATAACGCTTGGAACCTTGTCTGTTCGTGTTGAATTGGCGTCTCAAGCTTTGTATATTGAAGTGTGATCTTCCACGTCGCGACGAATCGTAATGGTGTAAACTTCTAAAATGTGGTTCTGGGCTGTTTGTTTTCGACTGTTCCGGTTTTTTTCCAAACGTCCAGAAGCGTTTGGATTGCTTTGACCTTTGGTGACTGTTCATCAAGTCTGTACAGTCGTATTCTTCCGAATTTTTTATGCTGAACTATGCCCTCAGCTTCCAGTATTTCTAGATGCTTGATTGATGTTTCGTAGTTTATGCCTAGCCTGCGGGCAATTTCTGACACGTTAAGCTCGCCTACTTGGGCCAAAGCTTTCAGGATTTTCATGCGAACCCTTGAGGAGAAAACGTCCTCAATGTCCATGGCTTCATTCTTCTCCTTTTTGCAGAATTGTCCACAATTCCTTTTCCAGGTCATCTGCTGGGATTCTGGGCAAACGAACAAGTGTTGATCTTCCTCGGGGACCGGCTACTGATACTTCTGTTTTCACTATGCCCATATTTGAGAGGTTTTTCAGGTATTTCCAGAGTTGCGTGTGGCTGTGTGGCTTCGTGTTGAATTCTTCGCATGCTACCATGTAGACTTGCTCGGCTTCTGCAAGAGAAATGTGTGCCTTGTGGCTTTCCTTGAAAAGTCTGGCTATACCCAGCAGAAGAAGTTTTTCGTGCATGCTAAGATATGCCAGATCGCTTTTTCTAGAGGCTGGGATTATGCTTGAGACGGCTTTTCTTGCATATTCTGGCGTGACAGTGTCCGAGTTTTCCGCGTTCACGTATTTTCCAGCTCGCCAAAGCAGTTCGATGCCGAAACGTGCATTTCCATTTTCAGATAATGCAAGCTCGGCGATCACGTCCACTGTTTCTTCGGGCACGGCTGATGGCTTGAAAGCTAATGAGACGCGCTCGTTCAGAATATCTGTGAGTTGCTGTTTCGAGTATTTTGCAAGGTTGATTATGTTGGATTGTAAGGTGCTTCTTGTGCTGGCGTCCAACTTATCAATCGAGCTCGTATCTCGCACAATGCACATCAGTGAGAGCCTTTGAGGCTTGTCCTGCCTTGCCTCTTGCAATCGAGTTAGCTGGTAGACGGCCTCTGATCCCTCTCTGAGAACTAGGCTGTCAAACTCATCCAAGGTCAGGATTACATAGGCGTTTTCCTCGTCCAGGATTTGCATCAGGATACGAAGAAGCTCCTCAGCAGAGTAGCCCCGTTTGGGAAAGTTCGGATGAAAAACTGAAACTGCATGTTGCAGGATAAGAAAGAAGCTTCCATGGTATTCTCGGCAATTTACGTGAACGTATCGTAAATTTGTGTCGCGGTTTCGGGCTTCTCGCGTTATGTCAGCTCCGAAACGTTGTGATAGCGCAGTTTTTCCCGTTCCAACTTCGCCGACTATCAGTACTCTTTGGGACATTTTTCCAGGAAATTGCAGCATGAAATTGAAGAACTCCGTCAGCAAGCGAAGTTCGCTGTCTCTATGGGGAAGCCTATGGGGAACGTAATTAATGTCAAGTTTTGTTTCGTCCTTGAACACGCTCTGATATTGCGACAATTA
>JBGPBD010000101.1:0-3718 GCA_041481045.1 Bathyarchaeia archaeon
CATGCTCTGTTGGAATTCATCGCGTATTCCACTGCATTAGCCTCAAGCCTATGGCTGACTTGGCGAATTATGAAGCGCAAAGGAAGGGAAGAAATCACTAGAACGGGAAAGTTCGTCTTGATCTGCGCTGGATTGCTGCTGCTGGCCGCATTCATCGAAGCTTATCTGCTCGCAGCATTTACTTGATCATGATCGCAGAGCTATTGTTTGATTTTCGTGATCTCCAGGTTTATGTTCAATGCCTTGGGGCTCTGTGTGATTTCGCCCAAGCTTATGATGTCCACTCCTGCTGAAGCATATTCTATAATATTCTCTGCGTTGATTCCTCCGCTTGCCTCGATCAAGATTTTCTTCGAAGAATCCGTTTTCTTGAGTAAAAAACAGGCTTTTTTTGCTTGTTTCGCGGAGAAGTTGTCAAGCATTATTATGTCTGCCCCGGCGTTCGCTGCTTCCAATGCCTCTTCAAGATTTGTCGCTTCAACTTCAATTCTCTTGCTGAACGACACTCGCTCTTTGACTCTCCTCATGGCTTCTTTGATGCCACCGGTCACTGCAATGTGGTTATCTTTTATTAGAATCATATCGTCTAGATGAACCCTATGGGTGTCGCCGCCGCCGATTAGGACTGCTTTCTTGTCAAAATACGCCAATCCTGGTGCTGTCTTTCGCGTGCACGCAACAGCTACTTTCAATCGAGCTTTTCGAAGTTTTTCTATCAGTTTTCTCGTTGTCGTAGCAATCCCGCTCATGCGGGAAAGGATGTTCAGAAGCGTGCGTTCGACAGAAAGAATAGTCTTCAGGTCTCCGATAACTTGGATGATTCTTTGACCTGCTTTAAGCTTCTCTCCGTCTTCGACCAACACCTCGACGCTTAGTCCTAAGGATTCCAAGAGAACTCTCGCTTCTTCAATCCCCGCAACGACTCCTGAATCTTTAGCGATGACCAAAGCTTCGGCTGTAGCTTCAGAAGGGACGATCAACGCAGTTGTCACATCGCCTTGTCCTAAATCTTCTGCAAGTATTCTCAAGAGTTTTTCTTCTAGAATCCTGTGCGGCAAGAACATGTTTTTCACTTCATGTTTGTCTAGGTTTAAAACGCTTGCCCATTTTTTGCTATGCCGTTTATTGTTTTAACGACATCATCAACTCCATCATATTGTAGGACCTCTTGTTGAATCGCTTTAAGCTTGCCATCAGTTACGCTTAGGATTTGTTTGACAGTTTTCAGGAGTGTTTCTTTGCTTAGTTCCTTTTGTAGGAGGATCTTTGCCACTCCTAGGTCTCGGGCTTGTTTTGCATTGTTGATTTGTTCTGTGTGGCCAGGCGTTGGTACAAGTATTATTGGCTTGCCATAACACATGGCCTGCGTTATTGTTCCATGGCCGGCACGTGCAACTATTACGTCGCAGGCTTTCAAGTACTCGAACCGGTTCGGAATCCACTTGAAGATTGTCACATTGCCGTGGCGTATCGGTTTGCTATCATTATCCGGGTAACCGAGCGACATGACGATTTCATAGTCCTCTGAAAACTCAAGCAGGATCTTCCTCAGGATTCCTGTTAGGAAGGCCTTTTCTTTGATTGCGCCGCTTATTGGCACAAAAATCGTGGGTTTGTCAGCTGGTAGTTCTAGCTTTTTCCGCAGTGTTTCTTCATCTTCTAACTCGTTTGGGCGAGTTTCCAGTATCGGTCCTATTAGTTTCACATTTTTCCTGTAGGATTTGGGAATGTACAGGTTTCCCAAAGATATCGTGTAGGGAGCTGGAAAATCTGGTATGAGAACCGTGTTTCCACTGGTCCACATTTTTCCTATTAGTGTGAGGGCAATTGAGTCAGCAAGTCTTGCTAGGCGTAAATGATGTTCTCTTCTAGGAATTATGACCTGAAACTGGTTTAGTATGCAGATTCTCGGTATGCCGAGTAGTCTTGCGGCAAGTAGGCTTGACACACGCGAATCCGAAACAACGACGTCGGGATTGAAGCTTTCAATAAAGTTGACTTCGGCGTTGACCTGTTTAAGAAGAGTGAACGAGGCGAAGAAGGGGCCAGGATTTACTGCTGTCTGTCTGAAGTCTATTGATCCGTCAGGCTTGACTTGGAATCCTATCGGCGGGGCTTTCAAAAGCGGAAGATTCTCATGCTCAATATAGCGTATACCATCTCGATACGTGGAAAATGCGACTTCAGAACGTGCTTTTATAAGCTTCTTTGCGATTGGCACGATTCTGCCGACGTGACCTAAGCCTATTCCGCAGGGAGCAAAGTAAACCCGCATTTTGCTAGTCGCCGCCAAGGGCTTTACGCTTCACTTCACCGTTGGGTGTTTCTTCCTCGAAAATTATGGCTTGAAACTTGTAAAGCTTCGTGCCATCCAGCAACCAGTTGTCTGCGGGCAGACCGGCTTTGACGCAGCATTGGCACAGGAATTCTTCTTCGTTCCACTTCCACTCAACGGGTACTTGTGGAAGAAGCAATCCCTTGTAAATGCCTCTTTCGACGATAAGTCCATCTCTTCCAACGTTTATTTTCGCTGGGTATTCCTTAGGCTTGTTTGTCTCTATTTTCTGTGGTGGTGTGAGCACGCTTACTTCAAAGACTACCTTGTCAAGCTCTTTGGGAGAGAGTGGATGGAAGCGGGGGTCTTCGGTTGCAGCGCTGATGGCTGATTGTATGACGGCTTGGAACAATGGATCTGTTGGGTATGGATAGCCGATGCATCCTCTCAGTTCTTTTTCTCCGTTTTCTATGGTGTTTATTGTGACGAAAACGCCGCAAGGTTGCTTTAGCTTTTCAGAAACATTATCTGGTGCGCGTGTGTGTTTCCTGGTTTTGAGATATTCTTCCACTGCTCTGCGTGCAAGCTTAACTAGGAATTCTCCTTCTTTCTGGCTCAGTTCAAATGACATGTTAGGTCTGCTCCGTCTCGTGGCATGGCACTTTGCGTAGAGACTATTGTTTGAGCTTCGAATCTGATTAAACTTTTGCCAAAGCGGGCATAGAGTTTAGAATTTAATTGATTCTTCTTGCATGCCAGCTTTGGTTATTGTTAGAAAGTCTATTCCATCGCCGCTCATGATGTCTCTGCTTATGGCGGATTTCATGGCTTTCCCAATCAGCTCTCTTCCTTCTTTCACTGTAATGTCTTCCTTGTACCCTTCTTCAAGCACTCCAATGGCGATTTCTGTTCCAGAGCCCACAGC
Organism: Bathyarchaeia archaeon; assembly: GCA_041481045.1. Classification (GTDB taxonomy): domain Archaea; phylum Thermoproteota; class Bathyarchaeia; order Bathyarchaeales; family Bathycorpusculaceae; genus DASPTR01. Next base: position 3,201 of record JBGPBD010000101.1, read on the forward strand.
TGCGTATTTGTCAGGTATTACTGAGCCAAGTACGTCCAGAACGTATATTGATGGGCCTTCCTCGTCTGTTCCGCCCACGATTGTTTGAGTGATCAAAGGTGCCAGTCGCCGGTTGGAAAGCAGGTTTGACATGAGTTTGGCCGCTGATCGGACAGATATTGGTCGGCCGACATCTAGGCTGAACAGGCTTGAATAGGCTTCCATCTCCCTTACTAGTATCTGCATGTCAGAAACAAGTCCAGCGCATGCCGCGCCAATATTCTCTGTTAATTTGAACACTTTCTTGCCGCCCTTGCTGACAATTAGGTAACCATAGGAAACACGTTTTTCAGATGCCAGAATTACTCCGTCGGAACATACCATTCCGATGGTTGTCGCTCCGGGAATCCATAAGTATCCGCCCTGCTGTGCTTGCTTTTCCATGCAATCCACCTTTCTCGTTTTTATTCACAGGCATCCTATTAAACTTAGTCTTCGCAAGATGCAGTCTTCTTCCGCGCAACATTCTGCCTCTTGTC